>CP123444.1:300000-532500 GCA_029866965.1 Flavobacteriaceae bacterium YJPT1-3
ATCAAACGTCTTCGCGAAATCGCAAACACCTAAAAAGCCCTCTCGGGCTTTATTGCGCACGTGAAATAATATGCCTCAATCTCTGGAGAGGATGCTCAGAATGTACCAGAATAGAAGCATGAGCGAGGCAAACAAGCCCAGGCTAGCACCTACATATTGATCTTCTGAGTATCGATTGACCATGTTAGAGGTTTGATAGAGAATCGAACCGGATGCCAGGACAATCATCCCAACGCTAAACCAAAGCCCCAGGTTGAAACCAAATAAGGTGCCTGCCACGATCAGACCCAAGGCAACAAAACCACCAATCGTAATGGCTGATCGCAAAAAAGAAAAGTCTTTTTTTGTCAGCAAGACCACAGCAGAGAGACCCGTGAACAATGATAAGGTTAAGATCGCCGCCTGATTCAATAGGTTTTGCCCTCCACTTTCGGCGACGTAGAGCGCCATAAAGATCAAGGGAATAAAAATAAAAGCCTCTGCAATAACAAACAGTACAAGGGCCAGATACTGCTTGGTCCTGTCGTGATTTTCTACAGCCATCTTCTCGGCATAATTGGTAGCGAACATAAACCCTCCTAAAAGCAGAAGCCACCTCCATCCTACTGTCAGCGAAAGTGCAAATTCCACCACAGCCGGGATTTGAAAAAATAAGGTTTCCACAAGAATGAAAAGCAAGACCGCCAATGCCAAATGGGTATAGGTTTTACGATAAAAGGCTACTCGTCGTTCTTGACTAAGCGCACTTACGGTCACGGGTTGATTGAGTGATTCCATAAATTGATTAGGTTATAATAAGTGATTACGGGAACTATCTCAAGATGACGAGGCCCCTTTGAAATTTTGCGACTGGTTTTTGAACAGCACATTAAAGGTCGTAAGGCTGCCGTAAATTCTTGTGATGTATTGCTGAAGATCAATTTTGTCTTGATCATCCAGAGTCTTACTGCTGTTGATCTTTTGCTCCATGACCCGAACACGGTCGCGTACCATCACGATCTTATGAAAGAAGGTTTCGATAGGAAGTTCTTTGCCGGCCAAACCGGTATCCTTGGGATGCAGTGTCAAAGTGCCTCCCTTCCATTTGTCCGCGATCGGGACGATCTCTGAAATGTCAGAGTACCGCTGTAGTATTTCGCGTAAGCTTTTTTCAACTTCATAAAAACTTACGGTATCAACTTCATCATCAACCGCTTCAATGATCTCAAGTGGCTCATCAATGGCTATGGTTTCCAATCCCTTTTCGATGAAGGTGATCCAATAATAATCCGCAGTAACATTGGTGACTACGCCTCGGCCATGCGCTTCATGCTTCACCCGCGAGCCTATACCTAAAATTTTATTCATTCAGCTATTTTGAAACTAAAGAAACAAAAAAAGAAGAAACCCTCCTGACTCCTGCTCAAGATTTGTCTAGCGCTCCGGAGGTAACTTGGGTTACCCTGGCTTCGCATGGTTTCGGCTATCTTTGAAGAATAGGGTTCGAACATCGAACCATAATATCAGTATCCCGTATAGTCAATGAATGATGTAGAATCTCCTTACTTCAGTCTCTAAACACTTAATGATTTGAACTGACCCGCTATGATCGCAGCACTTCAAGAACATTTTGGCAACCAATTTGAGCCGGAGCTCCTTCGGGAAATTAATCAGGTAGGCACTTTTATGGAAGTGGAAGCGGGTCATGATCTGATCCGACCCGGACAATACATTCGTTCTATGCCTTTGCTATTGAAGGGAAGTATTAAAGTACTCAGACCGGATGAAGAAGGTGAGGAATTACTGCTTTATCATTTAGACCAGGGCGACACTTGTGCCATGACCATGAGTTGCTGTATGGAAAGTAAGAAGAGTGCTATTCATGCTGTCGCGGAAACCCCTGCGGCCCTTCTTATGATTCCGGTAGCCAAGATGGAGGAATGGTCCACCCGATATAAGTCCTGGCGCAATTACGTCTTTGCAAGCTACCATCATCGAATGATGGAACTATTAGAGAGTATCGATCAGATCGCATTTCAGCAATTGGACGAACGCCTGGAACGATATTTAGATGATCAAGTTCAAATCGCCGGTTCTCGAGAGCTTCAATTGACCCACAAAGCAATCGCTTCTGATCTTCATAGTAATCGGGTAGTCATCTCCAGACTACTTAAGAAAATGGAACAGCAGGGCAAAATAAAGCTGCATCGCAGCATTATTGAGGTCGTGTAACTCAAGTCACTTTACGTAGTGATCATTCTTGCTATTTTTAAGCCTTAAAACAAAAGATTCATGTTAGAACTACTCGGGTATCTTGGAGCAGTACTCATCGGGATCATCCTGGGACTTATCGGTGGCGGCGGATCCATTCTAACGGTTCCTTTGCTCGTTTATGCCATCGGATTGAATCCGGTAGTCGCTACGGCCTATTCGCTCTTTGTCGTAGGCACCACATCGCTCGTAGGGGCGGTTCGCAATATGGCACAAGGGAAAGTGGACCTCAGAACTGCTATTGTATTTGCCATACCCGCCTTTATTGCGGTCTATTTGACCAGAGCTTTTCTGATTCCAGCGTTGCCTGAAGTGCTGTTCTCGATTGGAGACTATCGAGTGGATAAACAATTGGGAATCATGCTCTTTTTCGCGCTGATCATGCTGCTGGCTTCCGTATCGATGATTCGTGATCAAAAGAAGGAGCTGGGAATCGCTGAAAAAGTAGAGTACAACTATCCCCTGATCATCCTTGAAGGACTTGTAGTGGGTATTATCACCGGGATCGTTGGTGCTGGAGGTGGGTTTCTTATCATTCCTGCTTTGGTCTTATTGGCTAAACTTCCCATGAAAAAAGCAGTAGCCACTTCCCTGCTTATCATTGCCATTAAATCACTCATCGGATTTCTTGGAGATGTTCACTATCTAGACATCGATTGGTCTTTTTTACTATCCTTTACCGGTCTATCCATACTGGGTATTTTTATCGGGATTTGGCTAAATCGTTTTGTGGATGGACAACGACTAAAAAAAGCTTTTGGATGGTTTGTGATGCTTATGGGGATCTATATCCTCTATAAAGAATTAACAATGTAACCGGAGTTACGCATTTAGTGGACAAACCTCCTTATTTTTGTAATGCAAAAAAACAGGTCCGCCAAGAATATTAAGCATGCGAATGCCTTGGTGATCCACGTGTCCTACCTGCTCTAAAAAAGGACTGAATAAAACCAAAATTATGAAGATAGAACAGATTTATACCGGATGCTTGGCTCAAGGAGCTTACTATATTGAGAGCGATGGAGAAGTGGCCATCATCGATCCCCTGAGAGAAGTGCAGCCTTATATAGAAAAGGCAGAAGCAGCTGCAGCCAAGATCAAATACATTTTTGAGACTCATTTTCACGCCGATTTTGTGTCTGGACATATCACCCTCTCCGAAAAAACCGGGGCACCTATCGTTTATGGTCCGCAGGCGAATCCAAGTTTTGATGCTATTATTGCCACAGATGGTCAGGAATTCAAATTGGGAAAGCTCACCATCAAAGTGCTGCATACCCCCGGACATACTATGGAAAGTACCACCTATCTTTTACGAGACGAAAACGGACAGGACAAGGCATTATTTACAGGGGACACCCTATTCTTAGGAGATGTTGGTCGCCCTGATCTTGCTCAAAAGGCAGCAGACATGACGCAAGAAGAACTGGCGGGCATGCTCTACGAAAGCCTACGAACCAAGATCATGCCCCTGGCCGATGACCTGATGGTGTATCCGGCGCATGGTGCCGGCAGCGCTTGCGGAAAAAATATGATGAAAGAAACGGTAGACACCCTAGGCCATCAAAAGGAGATGAATTATGCCTTACGGGCTGATATGACCAAGGAGGAGTTCATCAAAGAGGTGACTGACGGATTGTTACCCCCGCCGGCCTACTTCCCCATGAACGTGCGGATGAATAAGGAAGGATATCAAAATATCGAAGAGATCCTCAAACAAGGGCAGGTCGCCTTGGGACCTGATGCCTTTGAAGCTGCCGCGAATGAAACCGGAGCGGTGGTTTTGGATGTTAGGCATCAAAAGGAATTCGCGCAGGGCCATATCCCCGGGTCTATTTTTATTGGCCTGGATGGAAGCTTCGCACCCTGGGTAGGTGATCTAATCAAAGATGTACAGCAACCCATACTGCTGATCGCACCAGAGGATCGTATCAAGGAGGCCATCACTCGTTTATCTCGAGTGGGATTTGACCATACGATTGGCTATTTGAAAGGTGGCTTTGAAGCCTGGAAAAAGGCAGCCAAAGATTATGATACGGTCACTTCTATTACCGCTGAAGAATTTCACAAGCGTGTAGACGAAAAAGAAGGTGAAGTTCCCGTATTTGATGTTCGAAAACCGGGCGAGTTTGAAGCAGAGCATTTGGAAAATGCACATCACACTTCACTCTCTGTGTTGAATAAGCATCTGGCTGAGTTTCCGGAGAAGGAGACTTTCTATGTGCACTGCGCTGGAGGCTATCGAAGCATGATTGCCGCGTCTATTTTGAAAAGTAGAGGCATTCACAACCTGATCGATATCCAAGGTGGCTTTAAGGCGATGAAAGAAGCAGGAGTCAAGACTACAAATCAAGTCTGCCCTTCTAGTACGAAATAGAATGATGCCTGCCACTGAAGTCCATTGATCTGTCGCGTTTGGGTAGGTCCAGTAGATGATTGTAGGTTCGCTTTCGCGAAAGCAACCTTGCTTCGAGCCCAGATTAAAAGGGAATAATCTGATTCTGAAACAAGACACTACAGGATGATTTTTTCTGGGCGGAACTTTACCTTAGAAAAAATTTTGAGATCATGCGTATTTTTTTCTTGTTCAGCCTTTCACTCCTCTTCATTGCCTGCAACACGGACTCAAAAAGACCAATTTCTGACAATAGCCCTGATGCGGGAGAACGTATTATCATTTCCAATGAACAGCCTCGTCTCACTGAAGATGGAAGCATTGTAGATGCACACGATGGGCGCGTGATTCAATTTAATGACACCTATTATTGGTACGGCACCGCCTATGGTACCACCAACGGCTTTACTACGGCTAATTATTATCAAGTCTACAGTTCCAAAGACTTAAAAACGTGGAGTCTTGAAGGAAGACTGTTACCTGATCAACCCGAAGGAGTCTATTATCGCCCACACGTGATCTATAATGCAAGCACCAAAAAATACGTCCTTTGGTACAATTGGTACCCTCAGCTTTGGGATGGTCAGTTTGGTGTAGCAATAAGCGACTCTCCAGCGGGGCCTTTCGAGATCGTTAATGACAACGTAAACATGGCACGTTCAGAAGTTGGCCTGGGTGATTTCGGACTTTTTGTAGATGACGATAATACCGCTTACATCAGCTACAATACTATTCAAAACCATCAAGTTTCTGTAGAAAAGCTTAATGCCGACTACACTGGATCTACCTTAGAAAATGGGGGCATCATTGCGGAGCATATGGAAGCCGGATCTCAGTTCAAACGCGGGGAGACGTATTATCTCCTCACTGACTATACTTGCTGCTTCTGCAATTACGGATCTGGAGCACGAGTATATCAATCCAAAGATCCCTTAACCGGATATCAGCTTACTGGCAATATCAATCGATATCCCGGGAAAAGCGCTACGGTACTCCACGATGGAGAAACTACCGGGACCGCCTATGCGACGCTCACAAGGAATGACAGCGTATTTCAATCGGTGCAAGTGCTTTTAGACGAGCCTAAGCCACTAGCTCAAATAACCCTCCATATCTTTACCGGAAACCGGCCAGCCAATTGTGGAGATGTTGACAATCCGCGGGTGCATCCTGAGATTGCCATCCCTGAGTTTACCCTCGAGTCCTGGAATATCTCAACCTGGGAGCCAGTAGCAATCCAGAATACGGAACGAGTGTCTTCCGCCTTGAGCGAAACCTTGATTCTCAGCATTCCTGAAACAGACGCCTACAGATGGCGTATAACTCCAAAAAAAACCATGGATAATTCGGCTGTTTATATCAATGAGATTAGCCTTGGGGATACTAACAAATTTGAAGTTTATATCACCGGAAATGATATTCCTCAACGACCCATCATTCCCGCCCAGCAAACCTACGTGATGACTTTGGAGACTGCAGAAGGTCCTAACTATATTTGGATGGGCGACTTGTGGGGTTCTGCCTCTGATAATCAAAAAGGTCACGATTATCAGTACTGGAGCGCTCCTTTGGAGTTTAGAGAAGATGGTAGTATCAAGCCGATGGAATGGACGGCATCTTGGGATGTCCAGTTCTAATCGCCCTGGGAATATGCGGTGACGAACTCCAGCAATAATGGAAAGGCCGGCTCGGTCATTAAATGTCCGTAACCGTCCAATTCATAAATCTCAATATCCTGATGACCTGCCACTTTCATCATTCTGTAGAAATAGGCATTTTCTTCATAACGGCCTAAGAGTTCTTTTTCACGGTCTCCTGTAATCAATCGTACGGGTGGAGCCTCTTTGCGCACGAAGAATAAGGGAGCGAGACTATCAATCAATGCCCGCTCTGCCGGGATACCGCGTTGCTTTCTGATTTCAAAATGCGTAATGGTATGCCCGCTGAATGGAACCAATCCAGCGATCTGATTGGCGTCCAAACCATAAGCATTCAGTCGGGTAGGATCCATAACCGTCATGAGCGCTAAATAACCGCCTGCAGAGTGACCCGCCACAAAGATTCGATTGTTATCCCCGTTATAGGTATGAATATTTCGAAAAACCCAGGCAATGGCTGCCGCGGCGTCATCGATACAGTTTTCCGGTTTAACTTTAGGAACCAATCGGTAGTCTGCACTCACGATAACATTTCCGGTTTCTTTCAAGGCCTCAGGAATGGCGTGATCTCCGCTCGACAGGCCGCCTCCATGAAACCAGATGATGACAGGATGCGGCTTGGCTTCCCTGGGAAAATGAATGTTTAAGACTGCTTTTCTTCTTCTGTAATCATCGGAATCCTGATTTTTTAAGTCATAGTAAGGAATGTCAAAAAGGGTGCTGTAGGCATTGTTCTGAGCCAGCATGGATGCGCTGATCGAGATCACGAGGCCGAAAAAGAGTCGTTTAAATTTACGCATACTCCAAAGTTTAAAAATTCAATAGGTATTCCTCCATACTGATCCAAAGCAGGACACCCAACCCCCTCATACCCAGGCTGACCTGCAGCTGCAGGCTAAAACAGTACCTATCGGGTTGAAGGCAAGGGCAATCGCTCATTCACTTTTTTCTTTACGGCCTTAAGAATAAAGCTGTACCGGTAATCCTGTGCAGGCACTCTAAATTCTTCGTGTGGTAAAGCCGCTTGACTCCAGCTGTCATCTCCCCCAACGCCCATTTGAGTTAAATCAATATTTAGGGTGATGAATTCTTCCTCCTTGAGGTCGAAGGTATGCAAGGCATCGTCAATATTCCTGGTGGAATACGGCTTGGCACTCATACTTAAGGAGGACGACATTCCACCTACATACAATCCTCTACCCGAAGCGTCGGTCAGGCTCATCCAGCGTACTTCGGTGCGGTTACTACTTTCCTGCGGTCTGATGTAACTATTGAAGTCTTCAGCTACCTGAAACTCAAACAAACCAACATCAGCACTGCTTTGGCGGTCCTGATAATTCTCATGCGGACCTTTACCCAGGTAAACAGCATGGTTTAGTGCTTTTGGTAGTTGCATTTGCATACCGTATTTGGGAAGCATTGGCAAGTCGGCGGACTCATCAATTTCAAAAGAATTGTCCACCTGAACCGTCCCATCGCCGTACACAGTATACACTACATACAAGTTGGAGCTTACCTCGTCTAACCGATATGAGCTTTTAATCTGTATTCTAGTATCGGAAGACTCCAAAACTTCAAACTTTTGAAGTTTAGCCTGATTACCAGCCTCTTTCCAAATGCCTAGCGTTTTTGGTGTTTGTCCGCCGCCCCGGTCATTATCCGTAACCGGTCTCCAAAAATTGGGGGATAAAGGATTTGCAATCAATTCGTACCCGTTCGATTGTAAAGACTCGAGTGCCCCTGTAGTTTTGCCAAAGGAAATAGTAAAATCTTTTCCCTGTAAGACTATCCGGCTCTCCGAATCTTTAAGGGAAAATGGTCGAAGTGCAGTAGGGTTGAATGCCGCGGATTTGTTCTGAATGGGCAACTCAAACTGATGCCAGGCCATCTCGTGACCTTTAGGGGCCCAAGAAGTCGCTTCATTAAGTTTCGCGGCAATTCTTAAAAAGTATTCTGCTCCCTCCTTTAAACGCGGGATCTTAAAAGGAATATTCAATCGTATGGAATCGTTGGGGCGCACGTTCATGGTCGGTAATGTTCCTTTTTGAATGAGCTTACCGTCTTCTTCAAGAACCCAGTGAAAAGAAAGGGTGTTCAAATTGGTAAAATCAAAACGGTTTAAGACACTTATGGTTCCATTTTCTAAATTAACGGCTTGAAAGGCGATGGGCTGAAATACTTTCTTGACTTCCCACAAGGCGGGTTTAATCTGACGGTCAGGTCCTACGATCCCGTTCAAACAAAAATTACCGCTATTGATCTCCGTATCACCCATATCGCCGCCAAAGGCGTAGTAGCTCTCCCCTTCTTCGGTGAGTTGCTCAAGTCCTTGATCTACCCAGTCCCAAATGTAACCGCCAATCATCTGCTCCTCCGCTCGGATAGCCTCCCAAAATTTAAAAAGATTCCCGGTAGAATTCCCCATGCTGTGAGCGTATTCGCACCAAATGATGGGTCGCTTCTCATTCTCCATATGGGCCATTCGTTGCATGTATGCGATAGGCGTGTACATGCGGCTGACCATGTCTACATAATCAGGATCTGGAAACAGTTCACCAGTAGCGGTCTCACCTGGATTCTGTGCCCCTTCGTAATGGATGAATCGGGTATCATCAAAGTGCTGTATCCATTTGGCCATGGCAGCATGATTAAAGCCAGATCCACTTTCGTTGCCTAAGGACCAAAAAATGATGGAGGGATGGTTTTTATCCCGCTCCACCATGCGAATGGCCCGTTGTAAAAAGGCATTTCCCCAGGAGGAATCATTACTCAATTTACCCCCCAAAGCGTGGGTTTCCAGATTGGCTTCATCCATGACATAGAGGCCATACTCATCGCAGAGTTCATACCACCGTTCCTGATTGGGATAGTGCGAGGTGCGTACCGCATTGATGTTGAATCGCTTCATCATTTCAATATCCTCAATCATGGAAGCTTCTGAAATGACCTTGCCGGTTTTCGCATCATGATCATGCCGATTAACACCGTAAATGAGTACTGATTCTCCATTGATCAGTAATTCGCCCCCCGAATTAATTTCAATTTCCCGGAAACCAATCTTAGTGCTTCTCGCTTCCAGTAGATTTCCTTCGGGGTCCTTAAGTTGGAAAACCAAAGTGTACAGGTTGGGGTGTTCAGCACTCCATTTCTTAGGGTTTGAAACATTCGTCTGCAGGAGCCCGAACGCCGGTTTACCTCGTTGTCCGTAGTATTCCTGGTAAATCTTGGGGAGCTCTATAGACATACTGTCTTGGGTAGTGACGAGCGCTCCCTCTTGATCGAATAGCTGTGCTGACAACATATAGTCTTTTAAATTAGCTCCATTGAAGCGTTTTATCCTCGGTCGAATTTCCAGGGAGGCATCTTGATAGACGGAGTCTAGTTTCGTTTTCACGAAATAATCATAGAGTTGCACTTGAGGGGCAGCACTTAAATACACTTCCCGGTGAATCCCGCTAAGTCTCCAATGATCCTGATCTTCCAGATAAGACCCATCGCTCCATCGGTAGACTTGTACGGCCAGGACGTTTTCCCCTTCTCTGAGGTAGGAAGTAATATCAAAGTCGGTAGGCAAACGACTGTCTTCACTGTACCCCAAAAGTTGACCGTTCAGCCACACGTAGTAGGCAGAACTCACCCCGCCAAAGGTGAGCGTCACCTGCATATCTTTCCAAATTTCGGGTACGGTAAACTGAGTGCGATAACTTCCTGTAGGATTATCGGTATCGGGAACTAAAGGCGGATCTACGGGTTTAAAAGGATACGCTATGTTCGTATAGATGGCCGTACCATAACCCTGTAACTCCCAGTTGGATGGAACAGGGATCGTTTTCCAGCCGGTATCGTTAAAGTCAACCTTATAAAAATCTTCCGGAGCTTCTGATGGAACGGGCGCCCAGGAAAACTTCCAATCCCCGTTGAGCGATTGATAGCGGCTGGATTCCTTTCTATTGGATTTCTTAGCCGTTTCCACAGAAGCATATGAAATGGAGGTGGCTTTTGCCGGCATGCGATTCAGACCGGAAACTTGAGGGTCTTCCCAGAGGGGCGGTTGTTCTTGCAAATTCTGTGCTGAGACAGAAAGAGTAGCAAGGCAAACGAAAATTAAAGCCAGCCATTCAACACTTTTCCTCGCTCGTTTAAACATCATTGTCATCATCATTCTCCTTTATAGTTAGGGTTGGGCTCTGGAAATTGAGCACCAAGAGCTCCCAACTGATTCTCCATTTCGGCCTTTAGGGATTCTAATTTTTGGGGGTTGGCTTCTGAGAGATCATTGGTCTCACTTTTATCTTCTTTCAGGTTGTAGAGTTCATAGCGATCGTCCTCATAAAAATGAATGATCTTAAAATCACCTTTGCGATAGGCGGTGGCCGGTTTACCGTGCTGCGGACTGTAATGCGGGAGATGCCAAAGCAAGCCGCGTTCTTCTAAGTTATCCTGCTCCACAAGTGGGAGTAGACTTACCCCATCTCCGGTCTTTTGGGTGGATTGAGTGATGGCCGTAAGGGTATTAAAGAGATCTTGCGCAATGACCGGTTTATCAATGATTTTAGCGTTCTTAAAGCCCGCCGGCCAGCTCATGATTAGGGGTTCGCGAATACCTCCTTCGTAGAGATAACCTTTACCTGCACGCAGCGGACCGTTATCTGTGGGCGGCGTATGTTTCGCGAAAGCGGGAACCTCTTCTACGGAAAGGCCACCATTGTCTGAAGTAAAAATAATGAGGGTATTGTCTGCAATCTGCAGGTCATTTAGGCTTTTTATGATGCGACCGACGTTGATATCAATACTTTCGATCATGGCGGCATAATGCACATTAGGCAATATGGAGTCAGCTGCCGTACCGCGCTTGTCGATGTATTTTTGAACCAGGCTGTCCTTTCCTTCAATAGGAACGTGGGGCGAATAATAGTTTAAACTCAAAAAGAACGCGCTGTCTTTTTGTCTCGTTATGTACTCCAACGCTTTATTGGTAAGTACATCGGTGAGGTAGTCGCCTTCCTGGCTGTCCTCCTGGATCTCCGGTTTCTCTCCCGGACTGAAAAAAGGATAAAAAAACGATCGGGGCAAGCCGTTATAACTTCCAGCTATATTCAAATCGAAGCCTTGATGCTGTGGCTCCCACTGACCACCGCCCAGGTGCCATTTCCCAATAAACCCAGTGTGGTAGTCCTGCTCCTTTAAAGCCTCGGCTATGGTGATATAATCCAGATCGAGGTGTTGACTGATGGGCGGGGTCTTCAGTTTTTGATTAGGCCCGGCAGGCTGGTTTCCGTGAATATGCTCCGTAATATTAACAGCAATGGGATGCAGACCGGTCATTAGCGCTGCTCGCGAAGGGCTACATAAGGGCGCTCCGGCATAGGCATCGGTGAATTTTATCCCGGTCTCTGCCAAACGATCTAGGTTTGGCGTTTCCATAAAATCATTTCCATAAGCACCCAGATCGTGCCAACCCATATCATCGGCTACAATCATGATGATATTGGGCCGGTTCAGGTTAGCCGTTATTTCTTCTTCGCCAGCGGTGGACGAATGCTTACAACTCAAGCACAAGGAAAGCAGGAGACTTAGAAGTAGTGTAGTAGTTCTTAAGGATTGTTTCATAATTCATTTTAGTTTAGACAGTAGCTATCTGATTACTCAATCCGATAATTATGGTCGATAGGATAAGTACCGATAAGCCGGCTGCAAGCGTGTACTTAATTTGTTTTCCGGAACCTTTCCATTCTTTGGTTACCAGTCCCCAGAAGGTGCTGAACACGATTATAAACGCCATATGCAAGGTCCAACTGGCGAAATCATGCTCTCCCATTTGCGTACTGCCCATGCCATAAAACATAAATTGACAGTACCAGGTCACTCCGGCAACAGCAGCAAAAAGGTAATTTTTACGCAAGGGTGTTTGGGTATCTGCGTAATTGGTATAGGTCTTGTTTTTGACATTTAAAAATGCGCACCAAATAAAATTAGCGCAAAATCCACCCCATAGAATGATGATGAAAACCGGACCATTTTGCCAAAGCGATGGAGTGTCGTATTGAACCGAAAGGCTCGCAATAGGTTGACCGGCGATCATTCCAAATGCAAAACAGGAACTCATAATGCCAGCGAAAAAAGCGACCACCACTCCTTTAACCAAATTGGAGTCTTTTATTCCTTCAGCTATTTTTGATTTTTCTCTATTCTTATCACGTAACCATCCTGCCCTACCACAGATAGCGATACCAAGGAGGCAAACTCCAACGCCCAGCAAGACCAATTGGCCGGAAGTTGTTTGCATCAAGGCTCCAAACTCTCCATCATAAAGCGGGGGAATGAGGGTTCCGAAAGCAGCAGTCAATCCGAGGGCCAAGGCCATACCCAGGGAGATGCCCAGATAACGCAGGGCCAATCCAAAGGTTAACCCTCCAATACCCCAGAGTAATCCAAAAAGAAAAGTATTCAACAGGCTTTGCGTGGGGGCCTGTTGTAAAACCGACCAGGTTTCGGGCACCGTGATCAACGAAACGGCTAAGGGCGCCACAATCCACGCGAAAATACCGTTGGTTAGCCAGGCACTTTCCCAGGACCATGCTTTAATTTTTTTTATGGGCAAATAAAAAGATCCGGCAGCAAAACCGCCGGTAGCATGCAATAAAACACCAAGAAAAGGATTGGCCATTACTTCTTTATTAACAGATAACAATACATTCGATATGCAACAGCTTTGCGATCTTCTGAAGCACTGATTTCTGGTGCCCTATTCCAATGGCGCAGTGATGCGATGGACCGGCCATTGACCAATTATTGATGAAATCTCTGATGGAGATCGGAAAGCTGTACTGAGAATTCGTATTTCCAATCTGCAGGGTCTCACCGGCAACCGATTCGCCTTCCGCACAAACAAAATAGGTTTCGCCTTCAGCGTTCTGTGCAACCGACAAGAGCGTGACCGGACCATTTTTGACTTGCATTTGAATGCTCAGGCCTTTCCCCGGTTTTCCGTGGTAAACAGGCACGGGAACCAATCCGACTTTTCCTTCCGCAATACTGAAATGCGCCGGACCGTCATGCCCCAGAAGAATACGGTCTTGCTCAAAATCCATGGCATAGAACTCCGAAAATGAACCCCCACAGCCTAGCGTATCCATGATCTTCATGGCCTGCACATTTTTGATTTCGTACTCTCCGGCAACGGGTACGTGCTTGCCGGTTAGCAAAGTCAATCCCGGAATTAAGGAGGTTACAATATCCTCATATTCAGAATCTCCCTTTCCTTCAAAATAGTAAGCCAGGCTACCCAGATCATAGTCTGCGATCAAGGTATCCAGTGCAACCGATGTTTTGGCCGCACGCTCCAGTTCTGACGGCTCGCAAGAGGAAGACACCTCATAGTGGGATTGAAATTCTTCTATTTTATCTGTGATGGCTTGGGTAGTCACCTGATCCCTCAAGGTTTTTAAAACGCCAAACTCAATGATCTCAAAATGATTACCAAAGGTGGCCGCTTGAGCGGTAAGATCGCTGTAAACATCCAGCATGCCATTGTAGTAGTGCCCCATAAGACCCACCCGATTATTGCGCATGGTTTTGACCACCTGAAGCGCATTGATATACTCCTGCATTTCCTTCCAGACATAGTCTTCGTGCAGGTATCCTGAAATCAAATGAAATTCAATTTTTGCGCGTTGGAGTACACTGGCTAACTCTGGAGCTACACAACTCTGACAATGCGCCAACCATTCACCGGTCATCTTACCGCGATCACCGATCTGGTTAAAAGCTTTGTAATCGATCGCCGGCACCGGTTGTAAGTTCAAGACGATGATAGGAACCTTCACTTTTTGTGCCAGGGGCAACACATTGTGTGAAAGCGCGTAAGTGGAGATAAAAAGCACTAGGGCATCCACTCCCTTGCTATTGAGTACAGCTGCCGAAGCATTGGCCTTGGCCGGTGTGTCTACCATCCCTACATTGGTAACCTTCACTCCAAATTCTTCCAAACGGCTATGTATCTCCTTTTGATAGTCCTGCAAGCGCGGCAACAGACCCTCAAACTGCTCCCAGTAGGTTTCCAAACCAATTCCAAATAAACCGATGTGCATCATTGAGCAATAAGTGTATGAATTCCTGCTTCCAAAGAAACAGAGATTTGTTTTTGATTTAATTTTTCAGCTTTCATCCCATTCGAACTACTCAACCTGGAATATTCTTCAGGAATGACTAATTCTGCGGAAGTGTTCTGGGGTACTCTGATCTTAATTTCCAGTCGATCGGTTTTGCTAATGTCCACTGAAATTCTACCTTGAACACTTTCCACCGTAGCTGACACCTGAGTGAGCGGGCCTAATTGCGGCTGTATTTTGAAGGTGCGATATTCGGCATTTATAGGCTCAATGCCTGCAACATACTGATATAACAAGGTTAATCCTCCCCCACTCCAGGCATGATTTATAGTTCCACCTCCGTAGCCTTCACTACCAATACCCCAACCTTCCCAAAGTGTGGTGATGCTGGGATGAGTTACCATGGTCTTGAATCGTTTTTTTAAGCGCGCTAACGCGAAATCAGCCTCGCCCATCTGAAATAGCGCTTCCACAACATACTTCTCCATGTACGGACTGGCGTGAAATTCATTTTTTAAGACGTGTACAATAGCCTCATACTTATCCGGGTCGGCTAAACCCGAAACTACGGCCAGGGCTTGTGAACGATCATCGGTTTTTCCATCGTATTCAGCTGAGCGATAATGATCCCCCCTCCAGAATTCTGAATTGAACGCCAGCTTAAAGGCATTCATGTTTTTTTGTATACTGTCAGCCTCAGCGCTATTTCCCAAAGCCTCAGCCATCTTTAAAAGTCCTTTTTGAGCGAGATGATACTGCGTATTCAGGAGCAAAGGGATGTCTTTGTTGTCACCCCAGTCTCCCCAGGTCCAGCCTCCTTTTCGGATCTCGACCGTGCCCTCCGGCTTGAGCTTCCAGAGCGCCAAATACTTTTTGACGGGCTCGTAAACAGACCTGATCGTCTCCAGATCTCCAGTGTGCAAATAATAATTATAAATTCCGTAGTAACCTACACTGGCCAGCATCTGACCCGGTAATTCTTGATCCCAATTGCCAGCAGGCACCGGGGAGAAAATAGTGCTGTCTTGACGTTGCCACTGCAACAGTTCTAAAATTCCCTTTCGCGTAAGCGCATCGGCCTTGCGGTCTAGCGCATAAAAACTCTCTCCGCTTTCCAGGACCACATCCCCCCACCATTGAGCGCGTTCCCGATCAGGGCAGTCCATATAGGTGTCTCGCATAGTGATATAAAGCGTTCTTAAGGCTTTCTTCCCCAGAAGATTGTAAAAGTCATCATCACAGGAAAACTGACCCGAAAATTCCGTATCGTAGCCGCTTTCCCGATAGTTCAAAGCGATGATCTTAATCCCTTCTGGGATGTAGTAGTGCACCTCATGACCATTCATCCATCCCAAAACTTCAAATTCCTGGACACCCTTTCTGGTCACGTACTGCGCCCGCACATTGGGAGGACCGCCACCTCGATAATGATCGGTTCGGATGTCGATGGTATCCCCACCAGGAGCTTCTATTTTAAGATAGGGACTCACCTGGGCGTTGTAGGGCATTCTTAACTTTAGGGTATCCCCTGTAGCCCTTTCAGGGATCGCCGTCTGGTACTCTTTTAAACCAAAATCCTTCCATAGGGGGATGGGTCGTTTGATCAAGGTACCGAACACGGAATTGCTGGCTTCACCAACCTCAACAGCTTGAGAAAAGGGATTGGTTTCAAAATTGGTTGCCCTAAAAGAAAAATCGCCTTTATTAGCATCAAACAGCAGATTACTTTCCGGAAGTCGGTAATTGGGGTAAGGTGCGCTTGTCTCCCCAAAGGCAGGATGTGGCCAGGCCTTCCAGGTGGAGTCTGATACGATCTCAAAACCCTCTGTAACCAAATTAAACAAGACGGCGTTCTGCCCGGAGTCTTTATGGCTAAACCCATCCTTACCAAAATAATTAGACAAAATAACGATGCTGTTACGACCCTGCTTTAAGCTTGAAATGGCCACTTCATCGAAATAGGTGCCATTTGGGGTTGGTCCGCGTTTTAGCCCTCCTTCACGAATGACCAGTTGGCCATTGATCCAGAGCCAGTATTTAGAGTCGACTGCAATTTGAGCAACCACCGTATCAGGCACCATCGCATCCAATTCCACATCAGTCCTGAACACAGTCCAGGCATTGATCGTATCGCTTTGGTCTTGTGGAGCTATCCATTGCGCCTTCCAGCCAGGTTCGTTCAAGGACATGTTTTGCTTAGCAGTAGGCACCTCCGTTTGGCAGCTGATGAAGCTGAGCAAAACCAGTAAAGTATACACCAAAAGATTCCTCATTGAATGGGTTTTAAAGTAAAAGAATACTGATAAGGTTGAGCAGGCAATCGGAAACTTTTATGCGGCGCGGCATCTTGATTCCAGGTATTATCTCCCCCTACACCCATCTGCTTATGGTCAATATTCACGGTAATCGTTTCCGTAAACTCGAGCTCTTCTACCCGACTCGCAGTTTCTACATTGTCTTGGGTAAATGGCCAGGCACTTACACTTAGGGGTCTATCATCACCGGCTGAGATCGATAACCCTTTACCTGATTCATCCGTCAGAGCAAACTCATATACATCCGTCTTATTACTGCTTTCCTGAGGTCTCACATAATAGGTAAAGTCTTGTCTGACGGATTCCTTGTACCTTCCGATAAAAGCGCCTGTTTTCTTGTCGGCATAACTTTCTAAAGGACCTCGACCCCACCAGGTCAAGTTGTCGTATTTGGCGGAGAGCTGCGTTTGCAGGCCCACACGGGTTAAATCGGCCAAAGTATGATCGGGAACTAGATTGTAATTAACATGCAGACTCCCTTCCCGATCGAGCAAATAAGTGATTCTCAGAGTAGCTCGATTTTCGAGTAAAGATAAGGTACTACGCAATCGTGCTCCGGATTCTAGGGATTCATATTCCAGCCCATTCAATTCGATTTCTTGCGAAGCCTCTTTCCAAACACCTTGACGTTTTTCCATACCACTGGCCCGATCATTATCAGTTGGCGGCCGCCAAAAGTTAGGTTTTAAAGCAGCTTCTAAATAAGAGATACTATCGGAGCGATAAGCCGTGAGTAACCCTGTAGTTTTATCCACTTCTATTTGTGCGCTACCTACCTCCGCCTTGATTTTTGTATTTGTTTCGGTGATGTTGACCGTTGCGATTGCACTTTTATCCACCTGAATGCAGGGCGTATATCCCCAATCGAATTGCTCCCGGGCAATGGTGAATCCTTTTTCCGCCCAAGGCTCGTACTCCGTCAATTGATAATAAAGGTTGAGATGATATCGTTTACCGTGATCCCTTTGAACCTTAGGCAGCATCAATTGCAGTTGACCTTTTTTTCCAGGTTCAATATCTGGAGCTTGCTTCGTCCCTTCAGCAATTGGTCTTCCGTTTTCTAAAAATTCCCAGGCCACTTGATAATGATTCAGATTCGTACGATGGTAACGATTTTCAATATCAAAGATGCCTTTTTCTCTGGAGCTGATCGCTGTATGAATGCGTTGCCAAACGTATTTTGCCTGCCATCCCCCCGATTTAATCCGCCCATCGGCAGTGATGAGACCTTTTTGGATAGGCAGTAGATCTTCGGTCTCTTGATTAAAATCCTGTCCAAACTTCCAGAGTTCTTTGCCGGTATTACTCGGCTTATGGATCAGCTGATCACGCCAGTCCCAAACAAATCCACCAACCAGACGTTTGTATTTTCGAATAGCCTCCCAGTACCCCTCTAAATCTCCTGTAGAATTGCCTTGTGAATGAGCATACTCACACCAAATGATCGGTCTGTCGTCATCAGGCTGCGTGGCTAAATCGATCATATCCTCAGTGAGCCTATACATGCGGCTGATGATATCTGTGTAGGATCGGTCTTTAGGCTCCGGTTGAGGCCATCGGTACCCATAAATATTTTGGGCTCCCTCGTAATGGATAGGTCGCGTTGGATCAAATTCCTTGATCCAGGCAGAGAGCGCTGCGTGATTAGGGCCGAATCCGGCCTCGTTTCCTAAAGACCAACTTACAATGCTTGGATAGTTCTTATCACGCTCCACCATATGGATACCCCGCTCCAAGAAGGCGGTGTGCCATGCTGAACTATTGCTCGGTTTTGAGCCAAGGGCGTGGCTCTCAATATTGGCCTCATCCATGACATAAATCCCGTATTGGTCGCAGAGCTCATACCAATACGGAGGGTTAGGATAATGGGAAGATCGAGAGGCGTTTACATTCAGTTGCTTCATGAGTTGAATATCGCGCTCCATGGCCTCTCGGGTCACTGCCTTTCCAGAGGTAGCATCCCAATCGTGACGATTTACGCCGTAGAGCAAAACGGGTATGCCGTTTACACGGAACTGACCTCCCTCGGTATCGATTTCGCGAAAGCCTAGTCTTATACTTCGGGCTTCCACCAGCTTATCTTTACCATCCTTCAAAGCCAATATCAAGGTGTAAAGATTAGGAGTCTCGGCGCTCCATTTCTTAGGGTTCTTAATGGTACGTTTCATTAAATTCTCAAAAGGTCGATTGCCTATCTGAGGGTAGTATTCGTTTTGAAGTTTTTTGACCGGAAGTACCCAGGCAGAGTCCAGCACGGCCCGTCCAGCATCATCGTAAAGCAATGCCTCCAACACATAATCTTCAAGATTGGTATTGTTGTGCGCTTTGACTTGCGGTCGAATTTGAAGTTCTGCATCTCTGAACTCATCATCTAAGTCCGTACGTACGGCAAAATCATAGAGTTGCACTTGAGGAACTGCTTCCAAATACACTTCCCGGGTGATCCCGCTCATTCGCCAATGATCTTGATCTTCGATATAGCTCCCATCGCTCCACTGCAAGACCCGCAAAGCGATCAAATTATCTTTTGCTTTGAGGTAGGGTGTAACCATAAACTCGGCAGGAAGCCGATTATCTTCACTGTATCCTACAAAATGGCCATTGACATAAACCTCTAATGCAGAGGAAGCAGCGCCCACGTGTAAGATGATTTGCATATCCTTCCAATCACTTGGAAGATCTACCTGTTTGCGATAAACACCCGTAGGGTTGTAATCCTCTGGAATACGTGGAAAGCTAATGTTTTTTTCCTCCCAAATTTGAGGAGTGAGTCGTTGCCAGGGTTTACCGTAACCGTATAACTCCCAGTTGGCTGGCACGGGAATGTTTGCCCAGTTACGATCATCTAAAGCAGGCTGTTCGAAGGAAGCTATGGTTTGTGAGGGCGCTTTCGCGAAAGCGAACTTCCAAGAACCGTTTAAAGAAAGTTTGCGCTGAGAGGCATTCCTGTTGAGCGCTTTGACTTGCGCTACGGTGGCGTACGATATGGATGTTGCCCGAGGAGGCAACTTGTTTATTTGGTTAACCGACGGATTCTGCCAGGGTGGTAAGGATTGAGCCTGGGCAGAACTGAACATGAAGTACCAAACGATCAAAAGGCAATACCTGTGCATACTACGGGACCTACTAACTTAGAATCACTAAACTTAAATAGCGCAATCATTTTTTGCATCCTGTACTGTCTTGAGTTTTGAGCTCCATTTAATTTTTAAGGACCGGATTGATGAAGAAATCCAAGGTCGCAAACGTTATATACACAGTACAGTGCAGGATAGTTTATTCTTAAGATGGAGTTAATATTGTTAGGAATCGTGATAGAATCCTTGTTTTTGAAGCGATTACGAAATCGTTTGATACACTCCATCACAATTAGTATAAATTAATTAGCTAACAAAAACATGACTCAACCGAAAAAAATCTTAAGACAAAGCACCAGGCTACTCTGGGGCCTGGCCTTTATGGTCTGCATGGCTTATCAAGCAACTCCATTAATCGCTCAAAATACGGTGTCTGGTAATGTTACCGATCCCTTTGGCGTTGCGATTCCCGGTGTGAATATCGTTGAAGAAGGCACCTCCAACGGGACCCAAACCGATTTCAATGGAGATTATTCGCTGGCCTTGGAAAATGAAAATAGCACGCTGGTCTTTTCCTTCGTAGGATTTGAGACGCGACGTATCCCTGTAAATGGTCGGTCAACCATCGCAGTGACCTTGCAAGAAAGTGTGGAGTCACTAACGGATGTTGTAGTCATTGGTTATGGTACCAGAAATCGAGAAGATCTGACCGGGGCCGTTTCTACAATTCAGGCTGAGGGTATTGGAGAGCAACCCATCACTAGTTTTGAACAGTCCCTTTCCGGACAAGTTTCAGGGGTACAGTTACGCCAAAATGGTGCTCCTGGCGGGGGACCAGAGATCTTAATTCGAGGGGTCGCTTCTACTGGAGCGAACAATGCTCCCTTATATGTTGTTGATGGAATACCGCTCGGAAATGTAAATAGCCAACGCGATAATTTCATCCTCAACTCTATAGATCCGAACAGCATAGCCTCCATAAGTGTTTTAAAGGATGCATCAGCAAAAGCGATCTATGGTTCGCGTGCATCCAATGGGGTTGTACTTATTACGACCAAAAGAGGTGAGCTAGGGAAGCCCACCATCACTTTTGGCACTTCTACCGGATTTCAAGAAATTCCGGAATTTGAAAATCCCAATGTATTAAATGCAGAACAATTGCGAAGATTCAGAATAGAGTCTTATGAAGACCGCCTTTTTGCCATAGGAGCGTTAGGCCCCAATGAATTGGCTGATTTAGACCGATTGATAGGCTTGGGCGATCTCGGGAATGGAACCGATTGGTTTGATGAAATTACCCGAAGCGCGATCATCTCAGAATACAATATTGGTGTCAACGGAGGTTCTGAAAATGTTCGCTATAATATTTCTACCAACTACACCAATCAGGAAGGTACCCTGATCAATACTGACTTTAAACGATACAGCCTGCGTGCGAATGTCGATGTAGACGTGACAGATAACATTCGATTTGGTGTCAATCTAGCCCCTACGCAAACTATAGCGACGGGTGGACGAACTGATGCAGGAGGCACCAATTTTGACATTTTTGCAGCAGTACCCCTATCACGATGGACCGATCCTTCTGCTCCGGTTTTTGACGAAAATGGTGAATTGACCAATGTAGCCAACGGGGATCTCATCCCATTTTATAATGTAAACCCCGTTTACTTGCTCACCGGGAGAGATGATGAACGTCGCACCAATCAATTATTGGCGGCCTCTTATGTAGAGCTAGATATCTTGGAGGGCCTGACCGTGAAAACCTTTGGTTCCATTCAATATGTGGATAGACGAAATACGTTCTTTGAGCCCTCCGATTTTCCCGGTGACGGTGCCTTGACTCCTAATTTATCAGGTACCCGACAGGCTCGGGCAGGCATAGGAGAGTTTACAAACTTCAACTGGACCTGGCAAAATACACTCACCTATACAACCACCATTGCCGAAGATCACAGAATAGATGCCCTGGCTGGATTCACCCTGGAAAACAGAAGATTCGACAATACCATCATCAATGCGGTAAATATTCTTGACGAATCCATTACTATTCCTGATTCGAATAATACAGATCCTGAAAACGTCAATAATTTTACAGGGCGTGGGCAGGCAGGCGAAAATAGCTTGGTTTCCTTCTTAGGCAGATTAGATTATGCCTATAAGAATAGATACTACATCACAGGGACTATTCGTAGAGATGGCTCTTCACTGTTTGGTGCCAATACTCGATACGGTAATTTCCCGTCAGTTGCGGCTGCCTGGCGAATAGCTAATGAGCCATTTTGGGAAAATCTAAAAAGTACGATATCCGAATTCAAGTTGGAAGGAGGCTATGGTATTAGCGGTAGCAATGCCAACATTGGAAATTTTCAAGCTCAGGGGCAAATTACCAGTGGACCGGATTACGTGTTTGGCGGAGAATTAGCTCCTGGAAGTGCTGTTTCCGTACTACCCAACTCTTTATTGACCTGGGAAGAAGCCAAAGAACTCAACTTGGGTCTTGATCTGGGCTTATACGACAATAAAATTTTCTTAGGAATCGATTATTATGATATCGAAACTGAAGGATTTCTTTCCGGACTACCCCTACCAACCACATCAGGTTTTGGAAGTATCCTAACCAATCTAGGGAGCATCGAGAATAAAGGTTTCGAGATTGAGCTCCGTGTCGAAAATGTGTTGGGGGGCAAAGACTTTCAATGGGATGCCAACTTCAACTTGACCCGAAATCGCAGCAAAGTACTCGATCTTGCCGCTGAGTCTGGTTTTATAAGACCTGGGGCCATAGCCCGTGCCTTTACAGAAACCCGCGTAGGTGAGGAAGTTGGTCTTTACAGAGGTTTTAACGTTACAGGATTGTTTACCCAGGCTGAGATTGATGATCCAAACGTCCCAAAATACCCAGGAGCGGTCGAAGGATCTTTAAAATACGAGGATGGTAATGGTGATGGAGCACTTGGTGATGAAGAAGATTTTGTGATCATTGGTAATCCAAATCCTGATTTTATCTACGGTATGGTCCATAATTTCAGGTATAAAGATCTGGATTTAAGGCTCGTTTTTGCCGGTGCAGTCGGTCAACAAATCTTTAACGGTACCAACCAGTACAACGGAAACCAGGACGGGGTGTTTAATGTGGATACCAGGCAACTGGACCGTTGGCGACCCGGGGATGACCCCACCACCACTACGATTCCGGGGACAGCCAGTGAACAAAGCAGACAACGGTTCCGCCTGCCCAACTCCCTATCGGTGGACGATGCTGATTATTTATGGGTCCGAAATATTACCCTGGGCTACAACATCAGCGGCGATAAGGTTGGCAATGCCTTCCAAAACGCCAGAGTCTATACCAGTATTCAAAACCCATTTTTGTTTACGGAGTATGATATGGGTAATCCCGAAATTAACCGGTCGGCAGATACTGCGCTGGTCAGAAACGTAAACTACGGAGCCTATCCTATTTCAAGAATTTTCACCCTGGGTGTTAATGTTACATTTTAAAATGATTAAGATGAAGAACCATTCGATATTATCAATACTGCTATTGACCACTGCATTTCTTTTTGCAGGCTGTGAGGACTTTTTGGAGGAGGCTCCTGAGACTTTTCAGACGCCACAGAATTTCTTTGAAAATGAAGACCAACTCAATGAAGCCGTTGCAGGAATCTACAACACCAATCGTGGATTAATGAATGGTGCGCACTGGCGTTTTGGCGAAAATAGGTCAGACAATACGAGCTTCCAATTCAATCCTGCTGATCGTGGCGGATTCAATAATGAAGAAGTAGATCTGTTCTTAATGCTTTCAGCTAATCCCAATCTTGGGGAATATTGGAATACGAGCTATTCCGGTATCTCCAGAGCGAACTTTGCCCTGGAAAACATCGACGGTGTGACCTTTAACGACGAATCACTGCGCAATGTGCGTCGGGGTGAAATACTCTTTCTTAGGAGCTGGTTTTACTTCAATCTGGTACAGCTTTTTGGTGATGTACCCTACGTCACTTCTGCCGGGGACACCCCCGATGAAATCCTGTCCGATGAATTTTTGGAACGAATACCTGTAGGTGAGGTTTACGCGAATATTCTAGATGATATGCAGCAAGCCATTGATCTGTTGCCCAATCCAGGAGCTACTGAAAGCGGTAGAGCTACAAAGGGTGCGGCACTGATGCTGAAGGCGAAAATGCATATGACGTTACAAGAGTTTTCCATTGCCGCTGAACTCCTGGAGGAAATGCAAAGTCTCGGCTATTCATTGCAAGCTGATTATGCGAGTATTTTTGCGCCCGACAACAAAAACAACAGTGAAATGGTTTTTGAAATACAATATTCCTTTGCGCTCGGGCAAGCTTCTAATTTCGTATCGCGATTTGTCCCTTTTAACAGTGGTAATGACATCCTGGGCGAAAGTGGCCCTGCGGGATCACGAGCGGGACAGAACCAGCCTACCCAAAGCCTCATCGATATTTACGATGAAGACGACGCACGATTTACGCACAATATTTCCTTTTATGATGATGGCACGACGGTAGAACCCTGGATGAGTAAGTTCAACTACGGTTTTGAAGATCAAGGATTGCAAGATGTGAATTTCCCAATGTTCCGCTATGCTGATGCTCTATTAATGCTGGCGGAATGTTACGAAAAAT
The DNA here is from genome assembly GCA_029866965.1 of Flavobacteriaceae bacterium YJPT1-3. Taxonomy (GTDB): domain Bacteria; phylum Bacteroidota; class Bacteroidia; order Flavobacteriales; family Flavobacteriaceae; genus Croceiramulus; species Croceiramulus getboli. The sequence goes on from CP123444.1 coordinate 324,462, forward strand.
CCGGTGGCGGCGACCCGGTCTTGCTTTTACAGCAGGTCAGGAGCCGATCCATGCCAGATTCAAGCTTGAGTCCAGATGAATTAGCAAACCTGGAACAGACCATTGCCGACGAGCGAAGACGGGAACTGGCTTTTGAAAACCACCGCTGGTTTGATTTGCTGCGCACCGGCAAAGCAGTGGAGGTCATGACCGCACACGGTATGGACCAAAAAGCACAAAAGCCAACCGTACCGGATGAAGCATATACCAATATCAGAACTTTACTGGGTATTCCTTTTGGACAAGTGGAGGAATTTGGTTTTACTCAAAATCCCGGCTGGTAATCCCTGAGATTGGTAAGACACTTATAAAACAAAAATGAACTATACCGATACTAGAGCAAAAGACTTTGAAACCAAACTAAACAACTGAATGACGACCTAAGCGTGCCCAGACAGGCCGGTCTAAATCTCGAATATCGAGAAAAAAAAGTACGATATGAAGACCAAAATAAATACCGCATTGCTCCTTTTTTTCGTCCTATCCACCGTAATCATCGGATGTGAGGATGACGACATAAATCTAGATTCACCCTACACCTTATTTACCTTTGACGTAACCGATCTCACAGTGGTATTTGCAAATGCAACTGTAGACAATCCGGAAAGCTTCAATTGGGACTTTGGAGATGGTGCCAGTTCTACCGAAGCCAATCCCACCCACACTTATCAAGAGGGTGGTACTTACACTGTAGTTTTGACAGCCAGCAACAGTGCCGGAGAAGATCAATTCGAAAGAACGGTTACGGTTACTGAGCCCATACCACCGCTAGCTCCGGTCGTTTCTGAATCCTTCGACAGTTATACTGCTGATGCCAGCGTGGAGGGACAAGGCACAGCGACTGATGGATGGGCAGGAGCATGGACAAAATTAACCGGGGATGATGTCAATGTTGTATCGAGCGGCATTATCAACAACCAAATCGCCGTGGCGACTTCAGGAAATGCGCTATTGCTGGATGCTAGCGGAACGAATACACGCTACAAACGCAATTTTGAAACGCCCTACGTGGATAATGGAAATACGTATTGGTTTGCCTTTCAGGCTGAATTCAACAACACCGACCTCGATGGTGGTGAAGTACAGGTCATGTTGGTCGATAATGATGTTGAAAGTTTTGGAGCCGGAGGAGGAGATGGCCAATTTTTGGGAATCGGTAAAACCATAAATCCAGCTGGCCTTGGTATTATGACCTTTGGACCCTTTAACAATGAAGAGGCGACAACAGTGACTGCAGAAGGGCCACTTTGGCTAGTCGCTAAGATTGAGACCAATGGAACCGCAGAAGACGATGTGGTAAAACTATTCGTCAATCCCACGCCGGGCGTCGAACCTGCCGATGGAACACAAGTAGTGACTTTCAATGCTCCTGAACTCAGCGGTGGCTGGCAAGGTGTCGGTTTCAAGTACAGCGGTGGAAATGCTTCTCAGGTGAAAATTGATGACATCTACGTAGGAAACACCTATCAGGATGTTACCCCGCTCAACTACGTGGATCTCCCACCTCCAGTCATTGAGTCGTTCGATACTTATACCGTTGATGCCTCTGTTGAAGGTCAGGGGGACGCTAGTGATGGATGGGCAGGACCTTGGGTTAAATTATCTGGTGGAGACGTCAATGTGGTTTCAGGAGGAATTGAGAACAGTACCATTGCGGTGCAAACCACAGGAAATTCGCTGTTGCTCGATGCGAGTGTTGGTGCTTCTCGCTACAAGCGTCTTTTAACGGAACCCTTTATGGATGACGGTCGTACCTATTGGTTTGCTTTTCAAGCGGAGTTTGCCGGTGCAACCGATGATACGGGTGAATTAATAATTATGCTGGTCGATAATGAGGCAGAAGATTTTGGTGGCGGCGGCCCTAATGGTCAGTTTCTAGGAATTGGTAAAACCATCAGTCCTGGCGCCCCACTTGGGATCATGACCTTTGGACCATTTAATAATATAGATGCAACAGATGTTTCAGTAGCAGACGGACCATTATGGCTGGTTGCTAAAATTGAAACCAATGGAACCGCCGAACGGGATCTGGTCCGGGTATTCGTCAACCCAACTCCTGGAATTGAACCCGCTAATGGCACAGAGGCCGTGTCTTTCGCTGCTCCAGAACTTAACGGTGGCTGGGAAGGCATTGGATTCAAGTTTAGTGGAGGAGCAACAACCGCTAAAATTGATGACCTTTATTTGGGGTATCGCTATGCTGATGTTACTCCTGAGAATTATTAGAGCATGAGTGTAGCAGGAACAGATACATTCTTGACGATATTCTTGGGATACATAAAACAGTTAAGATAGACCTAAAACATGAACGGCAGATTATAAGACTGCAATTAACTTGAATTAGTGTATTTAATTAGCAGAGCGGTGCAAACGATCCTTATGGATTCATTTTGCACCGTTTTTTATTAGGGAATCATGCTTAAAAAAATAACATTGCTTCTATACGGTGTCCTATTCCTTATTCAATCTGCTTGCATCGATAAAATAGCAGAACAATCAGAAGCTCCAACTCAAAAAAGACCCAATATAATAATCTTGCTTACTGACGATCAGCGAGCCGACGCAGTGGGATTTATGGGGAACCCTCAAATTAAGACGCCACATCTGGACATTTTGGCCTCGCAGGGTATTGTCTTTTCTAATGCTTACGTTACGACTTCCATATGTTCCGTGAGCAGGGCGAGCATTCTGACCGGGCAATACGCGCGCAGACACAATATTTGGGGATTCTCAAAAAATTTCAGTCCACAACAATGGCAAAAAACCTATCCCATCGTCATGAGAAATCAGGGCTATTATACGGGGTTTATCGGCAAATTTGGGGTGGGAAATGAACTCCCGCAAGCCGACTTTGATTATTGGCGTGGGTTTGAGGGTCAGGGTAGTTTCAGACAAAAAAATGAAGCGGGCGATGATATCCATCTGACCCGAATGATCAGCGATCAGATTATAACGTTTATTGATACAGTAAAGAGTAAAGCTCAGGCTTTTTGTCTCTCTGTTAGTTTTAAGGCCCCTCATGTCGAAGGCGATCCGGGCTACTTTCTTCCTGACCCCAAGTACGGGCAACTTCATAACCAGCAAGTGCTTTCAGAACCAGTGCAATCGGCGCCTGAATTCTTCAATCACTTTCCACCAGCGTTTACAGAGAATAATGTCGCCAGAAACCGATGGAAATCGCGCTTTGCAAATCCTCAGATGCAACAAGAAAACATCAGAAAATATTATCAACTCATCCACGGTATTGATGTGGTAGTAGGGGAACTGGTAGAAGCGCTTACGCGAAATGGTCTATTGGACAACACCATCATCATTTATACCAGTGATAACGGCTTTTATTTAGGGGAATACGGTTTTGCCGGTAAGTGGTATGGCAGTGAACCCTCTATTCGGGTTCCGTTGATGATTTTCGATGGTAGAAACCCTCTTTCACAAAGAAAAACGAGAAAAGATATCGCTTTAAATATCGATTTAGCGCCTACCCTACTTAAGCTAGCAGGAATTACATCTCCAAAAGAAATGCAGGGATATGCCTTAATGCCGCAACCAGAATCGCCAAGAGACTATTTTTTATATGAACATTTATGGCAATCGACCCCAAGGTATTTTATACCGAGCACAGAAGGTATAGTGTATACCGACAAGAAGTATATGCGTTATTTTATGAACCGGGATACTACAGAGCTCATTTTTGAGGAACTCTACGACTTGAATAAAGATCCGCTGGAAATTAACAATCTCATGAACGCCCCCACCTTTACCTCCTTGAAAAAAAGCCTTAAAGACACCTTACATCGGGCCAAGCTCCAAGCCTCTGTCGATTGACCAAAATCTAGGTTCATTTTCGCGAAAGCGGAGGGTAAAACTGCAGAATAACAGATCGCATCATCTCCAGCTGCCTTTTTCTCAAAAATCCTTTGGGTGCGTTAAGCTTTTTGGCAAAAAAGTAGTTGCTGATTATTGAATAGAAAGTCAATATTCGAAATCCATGGAAATTCCAAATACTCAGACGGAATTCCGATCGATAAAATTAAAAGGATTTTTAATCTTCCCTTTTTCGTGATTGAGGACCATTTGAGCGGCTCGCTGGCCCATGGCATTAAAGTCGGTCGATATGACCGTAATGCCCAGAAGATCTTTTAGCGGTGTATCATTATACGAGATGACCCCTATTTCAACACCTAAATTCAGCTCGTCATCGCGAATCTGCTTGACCAAATTGACCAAGTCTGATTCTTCGATGGTGATGAACAAATCACCTTTTTTCAGCACGATGTCATCATAGACCTGGTCAATAATTTCGAAATCAAGATGGTGCTCAACGCAAAATTTACGGAAGCCGTGAAGTATCCGTTTGGGGTAGGGATAAACGGTATTCTCAGGATAGACTAAAAATAGCTTATTGTACTTAATGATTTTGTCCAGACCAACATGCAGCGCTTCATAAATGTCATTTTCAAAATCCTGATAAATCTCAATAACGTCACGCTCAAATTGAAGTTTGTTGTTGTCCATGATGACCAACTTTTCCGAAGGAATCGCGCTCAATGCCTTCAATACCTTGTCAGTATAGCTGATGTGACTCAGGTTCTCGGTTTTGAAATGGGGCATGATGACATAAAAGTCGTAAGCGCCGGTGTGCTTTTCAAGCAGATTTAGAAATAAGGTTTCATCGCAATGATAGATGTGCAGATCAATATGGCCTTTACCTCCCATATTCTGTACAAACGAATTAAAGGTCCTGAGTTTGTAAGTGCTTAATTTGTTGATAAGAAAAAGAACATTGATACGTGAGATGAGTTCGGTGCGTGTCACATAGTATCCCTTTCCACGAATAGAAGTGATGATCTTTTGGTCCTTTAAAATATTGTAGGCCTTCTCCACCGTATCTCGAGATAGATAGAACTCCTCACTCAAATTATTTATGGAGGGTATCTTCTGCCCCATAGTAAGTCGTCCCATGGCTATATTGTGGATGAAACTGTCCACAATTTGTTGGTATTTAGGCTTACGGGATTTTGGATTGATATCCAAAAGATCAAACATCTCCATCTGGATCGGTAATTTTCATGAAATATCCATAAATTTTACCAAACTCTTCACCAAGGTTTTAAAATTTTACCGAGGGGATAACCCTCGCCGAGCGGTACAGTACAGGACAGAAAGACCTGAGCTTAATCCTAAATTTATCATACTTTGAATTTATACAATCCAAGATCATGAGTAATCCCTCCAAAAACTTCAAATACGTCGACTATCTATGGGATCAAAAACACGCCGATAATCTTGGCGACGACCAGGTGGCGCTTTTCTTGTACCGCTCCAATATACTGGGTGCTGATCTACGGATCACCAACTATGGAGGAGGTAACACCAGTTGCAAGACTATGGAAAAAGATCCGCTGACTAATGAAGACGTCGAAGTCATGTGGGTCAAAGGTTCTGGCGGTGATATTGGGACCCTGACCCGTCAAGGCATAGCAGGCCTGTACGTCAAACGACTTCGCAATTTAAAAAATGTTTATGACGGGCTTGAGGACGAAGACCGGATGGTGGGTTTGTTCAATCATTGTATCTACGACCTCGATAGCAAAGCACCTTCTATAGACACCCCATTACACGGCCTTTTACCCTTTAAACATATTGATCATTTGCACCCGGACGCTCTTATAGCCGTCGCTGCCGCGGAAGGAAGTCAACAGGTTACTCACGAAATTTGGGGCGATACCATGGGCTGGGTCCCCTGGCAACGACCAGGATTCGACTTAGGACTCCAGCTCGAAAAATGCCTGGAAGAAAATCCCGGTATTCGAGGAATCGTGCTTGAAAGTCACGGTTTGTTTACCTGGGGCGACACCAGTTATGAGTGCTACATCAACAGTTTAGAGGTCATTGAAAAGGCTTCTGAGTACATCGAGAAGAAAATCAAGGCCCAGGGCGAGGTATTCGGTGGTCCAAAAATTGAAAGTTTAAGTCCGTCTAATCGCATGAAGAAGGCAGCCAGTCTGATGCCCATTTTACGGGGAATGGCCTCTTCAGAGAATCGAATGATCGGTCATTTCACAGATAGCGAGACCGTATTGCAATTTATTAACAGTCATGATTTAGAGCGACTGGCACCCATGGGCACTTCCTGCCCTGATCATTTTCTACGCACGAAGATTCAGCCTTTGGTCTTAAATCTGGATAAAGATGAAGACCTATCAGTTACGGAACAGATTAAAGGTAAATTGAAAGAACAATTCGAAAACTACCGAGCGGAATACAAAGCCTATTACGAAAAGCACAAACACGAGAACAGTCCGGCTATGCGCGATCCCAATCCGGTAATCATCATTTATCCGGGGGTGGGTATGTTCAGTTTTGCCAAGAATAAGCAAACAGCTCGGGTAGCCAGCGAATTCTATATCAATGCCATCAATGTTATGCGTGGAGCCGAGGCTATTTCATCCTATACTTCCCTGCCGCGACAAGAAGCCTTTGATATTGAATATTGGCTTTTGGAAGAAGCCAAACTGCAACGCCAGCCCAAAGAAAAGCCACTTTCCAGAAAAGTGGCCTTAATCACCGGTGCCGGTGGTGGCATTGGACAAGCTATTGCTGAAAAATTAGCAGCAGAAGGCGCTAATGTGATGCTGACCGATATCGAAGAGAAGCGCCTGCAGGAAGCGCTCGAGGCATTCGGGCAGGATACAGCCTCCAGTGCCATTTGTGATGTCACTAAAAGTGCTTCCATTCAAGAGGCACTTCATAAAACCACACTGGAATTTGGAGGTGTAGATATCCTCGTACACAGTGCTGGATTGGCTATTTCCAAGCCCCTGGAAGAAACTTCAGAACAGGATTGGAATTTGCTTCAAAACGTACTCGTTAAAGCACAATATGAACTTGCGAAACAAGCCTTAACAATCTTACGAAAACAGAACCTGGGCGGTGATATCGTCAGTATTGCCAGTAAAAACGGCCTGGTGGCTGGGCCTAACAATGTGGGCTACGGTACGGCTAAAGCAGCCCAACAGCACATGGTGCGCTTGCTGGCCGCAGAATTGGGTGACGATAAAATACGCGTGAACACCATCAATCCCGATGGGGTCATTGTTGGCAGTAAGATATGGGAAGGTGACTGGGCTGAAGGGCGAGCCAGGGCACACGGCATTAGCGTGGAGGAGTTGCCAAGTCATTACGCTAAGCGCAACTTACTCCAGGAGATCATCTATCCGGAAGATATAGCCAACGGGGTATTTGCGCTGGTTGGTATTCTGGATAAGACCACAGGAAACAGCATCAATGTAGACGGCGGAATGGCTAACGCCTTTTTACGGTAAAATCAACTTCTGAAAAAAATCTATGGTATGACCCTAGACCCTAATCAAATCTCAGCACATAACAACCGCTTTACGAAAGATCAGCAGGTACAATTTGATGCCCTGGCCAATCGTCTCAAATCAATGAATATTGATGTTGCTGAAGTAATTCAACGATTAGCCGAGTTTCAAGTAGCCATACCCAGTTGGGCATTAGGTGCTGGGGGCACTCGCTTTGGGCGCTTTTCCTTTCCTGGCGAGCCTTCCACCTTGGACCAAAAACTGGAAGACGTCGGTTTGATCCATCAATTGACCCAGACCGCTGGAGCTATTTCGCTTCATATTCCCTGGGATATCCCGAAGGATTACCAAGCCATCAAAGAAAAGGCTGCTTCCCTGAATATCACCTTTGATGCGGTCAACTCCAATACATTTCAAGATCAGAAGGACCAAAAATATTCCTATAAGTTTGGCTCTTTGAGCAATACGGATAAGGCCGTCAGAGATCAAGCGATCGCCCATAACCAGGAAGTGGTACAAATCGGTGAACAGCTGGGTTCGAAAAGTTTAACCGTCTGGCTGGCTGATGGCGCCTCCTTTCCCGGTCAAACCAACTTTCAGAAAGCTTTAGATCATACCCAGAATAGCTTGCAACAGATCTATGCAGATATGCCTAAAGACTGGAAGTTATTTGTAGAATACAAACCTTATGAACCCAATTTTTACAGCACGGTCATTCAGGATTGGGGTACTTCGTTAATGTTGGCTGAGGGCTGTGGCGATCGTGCCTATACCCTGGTCGATTTGGGTCATCATTTGCCCAATACCAACATCGAACAAATTGTGGCCACCCTCATGTTAAAAGGCAAATTGGGTGGTTTCCATTTCAATGACAGTAAGTACGGAGATGACGACCTGACCGTTGGAAGTATAAAACCCTATGCCCTATTCCTCATTTTCAAAGAACTGGTCTATGGTATGGCCAACAATCCAAACAATCCCGAACTGGCCTGGATGATTGATGCCAGTCACAATCTGAAAGATCCTCTAGAAGATTTAATTCAGTCGCTAGAGGCTATACAGGAAGCTTTCGCGAAAGCATTACTGATTGACCAAAACGCTCTGGAAGATGCCCAGAAGAGCCACGATGTTACCCGCTGTCAGGAAATTTTACAAGAAGCCTATCGCACCGATGTACGGCCTTTGATTCAGCAAGCCCGACTTAAGACTGGAGGGGCCATTCACCCCATCACGGCCTACCGGGAGTTCCAAGTGCGTAAGGAGTTGGTCGCGAAGCGGGGCTCGAACACTAAGGCCTCGGGTCTTTAATTTCTTTAAATGAAGCAATCGGTCACCGCCATATTCGACATCGGAAAAACGAATAAAAAATTTTTTTTATTCGATGAAAACTATCAAGAAGTCTATCGCGAATACAGCAAATTTGATGAAATTGAAGATGAAGACGGTTATCCTACAGAGAATCTGGTAGCCCTTCAACAATGGTTAAAAACACTTTTCGACCGCATTCTTCACGCAGAAGATTTCCACATTGAGGCTATTAATTTTTCGTCCTACGGGGCCAGTCTGGTGCATCTCGATGAGAACGGAGAAGTGCTTACCCCTTTGTACAATTATACCAAGCCAATCCCTAAAGAGATCACCCAACAGTTTTTTGACGATTACGGCCCTGTAGACGCTTTCTGCAGTGCTACCGGTTCTATGAATGACGGGATGCTCAATTCAGGCATGCAACTCTATTGGTTAAAGCATACCCAGCCTTCGGTATTTGAAAGAATCAAATTTTCCTTGCATTTGCCTCAGTACCTCAGTTATATCTTTACGGGTATTCCCCTCAGTGAATACACCAGTATAGGTTGTCATACCGCACTTTGGGATTACCAGGCGAAAGATTATCACTCCTGGGTGTATGAGGAAGGGATACATCACAAATTGCCTCCCATCGTTTCGACCGAAACGAGCATCAATATGAATTACCTTGGAAAGCGGATGAAGATTGGGGTAGGTATACACGATAGTTCCTCCGCCTTAATCCCTTACTTGCGAAGTATCAAAAAGCCTTTTGTTCTGGTCTCCACGGGTACCTGGAGCATCAGTTTGAATCCGTTTGAGTCAGAGCCCTTAACTTCTGCTGACTTACAAAACAACTGCATTAACTATTTACGAATCAATGGAAAAGCAGTGAAGGCTTCCCGCTTATTTTTGGGCAAAGAACACGAGTTTCAGGTGCAGCAATTGAACGCTCAATTCAAGGTACAGCCGGGTACCCATAAAAAACTCAGTTTTGATTTGGAAATGTACCAGCGCTTACGAGCTGCTGATCAGTCTGTATTCCACTGGAAGCATTTACCGAATAAATCTTCTAAAGCGCTAAAAGAAGCTGAATTTGGCTCTTTTGAGGAAGCCTACCATCAATTGGTGATGGAGCTCACCCAGCTTCAAGTGGCTTCCATCAAAGCGGCTCAAGGAACTACCCCGATAAAACGCATCTATGTAGATGGAGGGTTCAGCAACAATGAAATTTATATCAGTCTCCTCTCCCATCATCTTCGGGAGATGAAGCTGCGCACAACCAATGCCTCATTAGGGTCGGCTCTTGGTGCCGCACTCTGTATAAAAGACGATACGCTTAACTCGAAATTCTTAAAGGAAAACTACGCTTTGAGGAAACACAAACCCTTTATTCTGGCTTGATATGACAGCATTCCATCCCCAATATCCTTCTGTTGATGATTTGCGGACCAGGGCCAAAAGTCGGATCCCCGGTTTTGCCTTCGAATATCTGGATGGGGGCTGTAACGAGGATGTCAGTATTAGCCACAATACCAAGGCGATTCGGGAAGTCAAACTAGAACCTCGCTATTTGCGGAATACAAGTGAGGGTTCGACAAAAACTACATTATTCGGTAAAACCTATGACGCGCCATTCGGCATTGCTCCTGTTGGACTTCAAGGTCTGATGTGGCCCAATGCTCCTGAAATTTTGGCGAAAGCCGCTCACAAACACAACATTCCGTTCATTTTGAGTACGGTCACCACCATGGATATTGAACGCGCCAGTGAACTGACCGAAGGGAATGCCTGGTTTCAACTTTACAATCCGGTAGAAGATAATTTGCGCGATGATATTCTAAAAAGGGCTGAAGCAGCGGGTTGCCCTGTGTTGGTCTTGCTGTGCGACGTTCCCACCTTTGGCTATAGGCCCCGGGACATTCGCAATGGTTTGGCGTTGCCACCTAAAATGTCCATAAAGAATATACTGCAAATCATGGGCAAACCGAGCTGGGCCGTCCAAACCCTCAAACGCGGTCAACCGACCTTTGAAACCTTAAAACCGTATACTCCGGAGGGCTTAAACCTGAAACAGTTAGGGGCATTTATGGATAAGACCTTCTCAGGAAGATTAAATGCAGAAAAAATAAAACCCATTCGTGATCAATGGAAAGGGAAACTGGTTCTCAAGGGGGTCGCTTCTGAACGAGACCTAAAAGATGCCATTGCCTTAGGATTTGACGGCGTCATCCTTTCCAACCATGGTGGCAGACAACTGGATGCCGCACAAGCAACCATCCATTCTTTGCAAGAGTTAGCTCCTCAGTATGCAGATCGTATCGAAATCATGATGGATAGTGGTCTGCGTTCCGGCCCTGACGTGGCCCGAGCCATGGCCTGTGGCGCCCGATTCACGTTTATGGGAAGATCGTTCATGTATGGTGTAGGCGCTCTGGGGGAACGCGGAGGAGAACACACCATCGAAATGCTCAAGACACAGTTCAAACAAGTCATGGATCAGCTCTGCTGTACCCGTGTTCAAGATCTGCCCAAGCACCTCATCACTAATTCTGATCAATAATGAGTCTACATCAGCAGGAAAAAGAAATTATAGAATCATCAGTATCGGGCGAGTTTGAACGCCAACCCGTACCTGCATCCAAGTGGAAAAGCTGGACAAGTTTTTTAGGTATGTACGCTGGAGAACATGCGGCAGGAACTGAATTCATGATTGGCCCCCTGTTTTTGACAGCAGGTGTGAGTGCCTTTGATTTGATCATTGGACTTTTGGTGGGGAATCTGCTGGCCGTGCTGAGTTGGCGCTTTCTCACTGCTGAAATAGCCGTAAAACATCGTTTGACCCTATATTACCAGCTGGAAAAAATCTGTGGAAAGAAACTAGTCGTAGGATATAATTTAGCCAATGGCATTTTATTTTGTTTTCTGGCAGGGGCCATGATCACCGTGAGCGCCACCGCTGTAGGCGTGCCCTTGCAAATGGAAATGCCCAAGCTAACGGATACCCTACCCAACAGTTTGTCTTGGGTCGTTGTGGTCGTAGCTATAGGTGTGGTCATCTCCTTGATTGCTGCGAAAGGCTACGATACCGTCTCTAAAGCCGCTAACTGGATGTCTCCTTTTATTGTATTGGCGTTTGTTGCATGCGGAATCGTGGCATTACAGCAATTGGAGGTCAGCAGTTTCTCTGAATTTTGGGCGATCTGGGGAGATGGAGGCGAACCGTTCCCCGGTCAAACCAAATACACCTTGTGGCATGTGATTTTCTGGTCTTGGTTTGCCAATGCTGCCATGCACATAGGCATGTCTGACTTATCCGTCTTTCGCTATGCCAAAAGTGCTTCCGCCGGATGGACCACCGCTGCCGGAATGTACGTGGGTCATTTTATGGCCTGGATCGCCGCAGCCCTGTTATATGCCGTCTATCTGAAATCACCGGAGGCTCAGGCATTCCTCAGCCAGGGGGAAGCTCCCCCGGTAGCACCTGGACCTTTGGCCTACAATGCTATTGGTATTTTTGGGATCATCGCCGTGATCATTGCGGGCTGGACCACTGCAAATCCAACCATTTACAGAGCCGGACTCGCCTTCCAGGCGATCATACCGAAATGGTCCACCTTTTGGGTGACCCTACTTGCCGGCGCCGTGGCTACCCTTGCCGGGATTTTTCCCGCCTTTGCCATGAAGCTTTTGGGCTTTGTAGCCTTGTATGGATTCATCCTTGCTCCATTTGGTGCCATCTTGGTTTTTGATCATTTTGTTAGAAATAACAATACCAATGCGGCCCCCGCGACTTCCAAACGATTCAACAGCGACGTTTTAATTGCCTGGGTGGTTTCATTTGCTCTGTTTTACTGGATCAGTATTCAATTTGATATCTTCCTGTCCTTCGTCACCTTTCCTGCGTGGTTCTTATGCGGTTTTATATTCACCCTGTTGAGTAGGAAAAGCTCCTCAAAATCAGCAAAATCTTTATGAGTACTCCAGCAGTTGCCAATCCTGCAACCCTACGTATCAGTTCGCCGGGACGCATTAATCTTATTGGCGAGCATATCGATTATAATGGCGGACACGTTTTACCGGCCGCCATTGATAAACGAATCACTTTAGATTTCAAAGAGCTTAAAGGAGATACCCTCTATATCCATTCTCTTGATCACGACCAGAGTATGCAAACTCCACTAGGCACTTATCGGGTGAGTCAAATAGAATGGGAAAATTACATTCTAGGGGTCCTGTATTTTATAGACCGTCTGCGACCCAAGGTAATAGGTGCTTTTGAGTGTCGTATTAGCAGTCAACTTCCTTCAGGCTCTGGCCTGAGTTCGTCCGCAGCACTTACCTGTGGCCTGGCCAAAGGCTTGAATGAACTATTTGAACTGGAATTGACCGATCTACAAATCATGGAGGTTGCCCAAAAAGCTGAGCATGAATTTGTGGGTACCCAATGCGGAATCATGGATCAATTTTCAGTCGTTAAAGGCCAAAAAAATACGCTCATTCTGTTAAACTGCCAGGATCGAAATTTCAGCTATATTCCTGCTCATTTTGAACCCTACAAAGTGGTATTACTCAATACCAATGTTGCGCATCATCTGGCGAGCAGTGAGTATAATGTGAGGCGGGAGCAATGCGAGCAGGCCTTAGCCATTATCAATAAAAGCAATAAGAACTTTACGTATCTATGCGATGTACCGCTTGCAGCACTTGAACAAGTGCGGCTTGAACTGTCTGACGAACTCTTGGAGAAAGCACAGTATATAATCGAAGAAAATCAACGTTGTCTGCAAGCCTCCAAAGCGCTAAAGGATCAGGATCTGATTACCTTTGGAGCCTTGATGTATCAATCTCACTACGGTCTGCGTGACCAATATCAGGTAAGTTGTGCGGAATTGGATTTTCTGGTGGCTGTCTCAGAAAAATTAGACACCGTCGTCGGCAGTCGCATGATGGGAGGTGGTTTTGGTGGATGTACGATCAATTTAGTGCATGAGGACGCGGTAGATGCCTTTATTGAGCAGGCGACTCGGGCGTATAAAGACACTTTTAATACCGTGCTCACTCCTCTAGTCATTAACATAAGTGATGGCGTAAAACAAATTCAGTCATGATTGCATTACAAGAAAAAGTACATAAACGCTATAATATTCTTACGGGTGAGTGGGTGCTGGTTTCACCCCACCGCACCAAGAGGCCCTGGCAAGGTAAACGAGATCAGACAACGCCGGTCAAGACAGAAAGTTACAACGCTTCCTGCTATTTATGCCCTGGAAATACGCGAGCTAGTGGTGATAAAAATCCCAACTACACAAGCACGTTCAGCTTCATCAACGATTTTAGTGCGTTAACCATGGAGCATCCTCCGGAAATAAATCAGGACCAGTTCTTTAAAGCCCAAACAGAACAGGGTATCTGTAAGGTAATCTGTTTTTCACCGGACCATTCCTTAACCCTTCCCTTGATGGACACTGCTGATATCGTCAAGGTGGTACAGCTGTGGAAAGAAGAATATCTTGCTTTAGGCAGCCGACCCGAAATTAATCACGTACAAGTATTCGAAAATAAGGGGGCCATTATGGGATGCAGCAATCCGCATCCGCACGGTCAGATTTGGTCGCAATCAACCATTCCCGGCGAGGTGCTCAACAAGCAAAAACATCAATTGGACTATTGGGAGAAGCACAAAAAGAGCCTGCTGGGCAGTTATCTTGTTCAGGAATGCGAAGCCGATCAACGAATCCTTTATCAGAACGATTACTTTGTCGTTTTGATTCCCTTTTGGGCGGTGTGGCCCTACGAAGCCATGATCGTACCACTAAAACACTACCAGCATATCGGTCAGTTGAATGAAGAAGAAGAGTACGCTTTCGCGAAAGCGATCAAAGTGCTGACCACCAAATACGACAATCTTTTTGAGACCTCATTTCCTTATTCTTCTGGAATCCATCAGCAGCCTACCGATGGCCGGGACCATCCTGAATGGCATTTTCATATGTCTTTCTATCCCCCCCTACTTCGATCGGCAGAAGTTAAGAAGTTTATGGTAGGGTACGAGATGTTCGCCGATCCTCAGCGCGATATCACTGCCGAACAGGCTGCTGAACATCTCAAAAGCGTACCCAAATTACATTACACCAAAAAAGTCTAGAATCGCCAAAACCTATGCATTAGTCATCCGTTTTGTATTTGAGCGTGCTTGCTTTGCATGTCCTACTTTTATCCTTAGACTTACTAATCGCATCTTGAACCCATGCCCTCTGAAGTAACTTTTACTGTATTCCGATTGGCTCTGCTAGTTTCTATGTGCTGCAGTCTAGCTTTCTCCTGCCAACAGACTAGCCCTTCTCCGGTACCCGAAGCGCCTGACGGAATGATTTGGGTAGCTCCAAAGACATTTATTCAGGGCGCCAAAAAAGACGACCAACTTGCGATGCCCGGGGAACTTTCTGGAGTAGCAGTGCAGAGCGACGGATTTTTTATAGACGCTACTGAAGTTACCAATGCCATGTTCAAGAAATTTGTAGAAGCTACAGGATACACTACGGTTGCAGAGAGACCCATAGATTGGGAAGAATTAAAAAAAGAACTACCTCAAGGAACACCTAAACCCAATGATTCGCTGCTGCAACCGGGCAGTCTGGTTTTCCGAAAAGAGGTTGAGTCGGTTTCCAACCTACAGGACTATAGCCAATGGTGGGAATGGAGAGTGGGGGCGAACTGGCGACATCCGGAAGGTCCGCAATCTTCTATCGAAGACCAGGACGATTTTCCCGTGGTTCATATCGCTTATGAAGATGCATTAGCTTATTGTGCATGGGCCAACCGAAGGCTACCCACGGAAAAAGAATGGGAAGCCGCAGCTCAGGGAACCTACGACGATGCCATTTACACCTGGGGTCATCAACCGGACCTGGTCAACGAGAACGCCAATACCTGGCAAGGGCAGTTTCCAATAAAAAATGAACCTTTAGATGGATTTAAATATTTGGCCCCGGTTAAGAGCTATGTCCCCAATACGGTAGGAATTCATGATATGCTCGGCAATGCTTGGGAAATCACCAGCAGTAATTATTCCGGAAAGCATGAAATTGAATCCGCAAACGAAATTGGATTCAATTCAAAAGAAACCCAATCATTTGAGACTCAAAAAGTGATTAAGGGCGGTTCCTATTTATGCAATGCCTCCTACTGTGCCAGCTATCGTATCTCCGCCAGAATGCCCTTTGAGGTCAATTCTAGCTCTGATCACATTGGCTTTAGAACAGTGGCGACTACGGCCATGTTAAATCAAAAAAAATAGGGAAGAAAAACCCGGCAGGCAGGGCTCCGCGCTGAAAATAGTTCAAACAAAAAAACGCTCAAGCAAGCGTTGAAATCGTAGTCATCATCTGTGGGGATTACCTGCGCTGCGCGCGGTGATCCTTGGCGCTCCGCGCTGAAAGAACAAAAACCACACTTACAAATTCAAGCAAGCTTGATTTGACGTGTGGTTTTTATTCTTATTCGTGACCACGGAGGGATTCAAACCCCCGACCGCTGGAGCCGAAATCCAGTGCTCTATTCAGCTGAGCTACGTGGCCATTTTTCTATTAATAATTTCAATTCCTCTCGTCCGCTTCCAGACTTCAAATACTTTTCTCTCGCTCGGGCCTGTCGCAAATCTCCGACCTCTTCCTCATATACCAAAATCCAAGGCCGATACCCTCGAGTGGACTTACTCTTTCCTTGGTTATGCCATCGCAACCGCCGCGCTACGTTCTCACTAAGCCCTTTATATAAGCGCCCATCTATTTGGCTCTCGATGACATAAACAAAGTACATCCAAATTTTCAAGTGCTCCCTGCCTGCCGGCAGGCAGGTATTCAGCTGAGCTACGTGGCCATTTTTCTATTAATAATTTCAATTCCTCTCGTCCGCTTCCAGACTTCAAATACTTTTCTCTCGCTCGGGCCTGTCGCAAATCTCCGACCTCTTCCTCATATACCAAAATCCAAGGCCGATACCCTCGAGTGGACTTACTCTTTCCTTGGTTATGCCATCGCAACCGCCGCGCTACGTTCTCACTAAGCCCTTTATATAAGCGCCCATCTATTTGGCTCTCGATGACATAAACAAAGTACATCCAAATTTTCAAGTGCTCCCTGCCTGCCGGCAGGCAGGTATTCAGCTGAGCTACGTGGCCTATACTACAGCGAAAGGCTGCTTTATTTTAATTCAATTTGCTCTTGACCACCTTGGCGATGGTACCTCCATCAGCCTGGCCTGCGAGTTTCTTAGAGGCCATGCCCATCACCTTGCCCATGTCCTTCATTCCTGAAGCATTGGTTTGCGCAATGATCTCATCCACCACCTGGGCTATCTCTTCCTCACTCTTCTGTTCGGGAAGGAATTGCTCGATAACCTGAACCTGCTCAAGTTCCGGTTGTGCCAAATCCTCTCTTCCTTGTTCTTGATAAATAGCAGCACTATCCTTGCGCTGCTTCACCAATTTCTGCAACAATTGCAGTTCTTGTTCTTCAGAAAGTTCTTCCTTAGCTCCACTTTCGGTTTGTGCCAATAAAATAGCCGATTTAATCGCACGCAAAGAAGTCAATGCGTTTTGATCTTTCGCTTTCATTGCCGCCTTCATGGCCGTCATCACCTCTGTTTGTAAACTCATAGGATCCTTTTCTAAAGGAATGCGAAGATACGTAAAACACTCAACCTCCTCCAAAAAAGAAACCCGATAATTTTAGGGCTAATTACCGGGATTCTGATCATGGGCAACACTAATTATTAATCGACATTATCGTGCAGGAACGAATTGTTAGTACGTAACTGAATATCATCATTTCCATCACTGCCTAAAGTAGTACGGGAGAGGTTACCCTCGGTCTTTGGTGCATCCAAATCGATACCCATCCGTTTATAGGCCGGTTGTTTCTCGATCTCCTCTATGTGAGCATTGTGATTATGAAATTTATAGTTGAACTCTTTAAGCACGCGCTTGCGCTCTGCGGCCCGTTCCACCAATAATTTGGCAATAGGCGCATTCATGGGATCGTTCTCATCGATTTCCGCATCCTCCTCAGGAGCAACTTCAACGGTTTTCTTTTCGAAAACAAGCGTTTCTTCTTCGTCGGTTTCTGCTTTGGCATTCATCAATTGATCCTCCACTTCCATATAGTCATCCAAACTGTAGCGCTTTTCCCCACTTTCGCTGACTTCTGTAACCGGTATGATTTCAACAGCTTCATTGACTTCAATTTCGGCTACCTCTTCATCCAGGCGGTGTATTTTAAATTCTGTCTCCTTTGGCTTTTCCTGTGATTCTGCTTTCGCGACCGGCCTGGAAGCAGGCTGGGAAGCTTGCTCCTCTTCAAGCTCTGCGTTCAAGGGCATGTCGAAGGTAAGTGTAAATTGATCGGCCGATTCTTCCTCTCCTTCCATAGGCGGTTCCGGCGTAACGTCTGTGATCTCAAAAACCTGCTTGTTTGGTTGCGGACGCACCTGTTCAGAGACATCCTCATAAGTACAGCTTAAGGCTCTTAAGGCTTCCGAAGTAGCGATCAATTCGTTGTCATTGGTCTTCTTGGGAAGATTGACCTCTTCTTCTTCCAGATCGAGCGTATGCACGATCAATTTTTCTTTAGGAGGTTCCGGTTTCACTTTGGGGGTAGCGGATGGCTCAAAATTCAAATTGGCGCCATTCCCCTGCGGGGTTAACTCCTGCTCTGCACGTTGCTCTTCTTCCAGCGTATGGATGATCTTTTTGGTCTCCGTGTTGACAATTTCATTTTGCTGCTCCGCATTAAATCCGGTTGCGATCACGGTCACGCTGATCGCTTCCCCTAGACTTTCATCTTCACCGACCCCCATGATGATGTTGGCACCATGTCCGGCTTCGTCCTGAATGTGATCGTTAATCTCTCCGATCTCATCGATGGTGATTTCTTCCCGACCGGAAACAATCAACAGCAGTACGTTTTTAGCGCCCGTTATTTTATTATCATTCAGTAGCGGCGAGTCCAAAGCTTTGCGAATGGCTTCACTGGCGCGATGCCCTCCGGTGGAGGTTGCACTTCCCATGATGGCCGTCCCGCTGTTGCTCAGTACCGTCTTTGCATCCCGCAAGTCAATATTTTGGGTATAGTGATGGGTGATTACTTCAGCAATTCCTCGGGAAGCTGTGGAAAGCACTTCATCCGCTTTGCTAAATCCGGCTTTAAAACCAAGATTCCCATAGACCTCACGCAATTTGTTATTGTTGATCACCACCAAGGAATCCACATGAGCTCTCAATTTTTCCACGCCCAGTTGCGCCTGCTCATTTCGCATTTTCCCTTCAAACTGAAAAGGAATGGTCACGATCCCCACGGTCAGTATATCCATTTCGCGGGCCATTTTAGCAATCACGGGGGCCGCTCCGGTACCCGTACCTCCACCCATTCCGGCTGTAATGAAGATCATTTTGGTGTTGGTATCCAACATGCGTTTGATCTCTTCCACGCTTTCCAAAGCGGCTCGCTCACCCACTTCCGGGTTGGCTCCTGCCCCTAAGCCTTCTGTAAGACTGACACCCAGCTGAATTTTAATGGGCACTGCGCTATTCTCCAAGGCTTGAGCATCGGTATTGCAAATGACAAAATCAACCCCTTTAATGCCCTGCTGGAACATGTGATTGATCGCATTGCTACCGCCTCCTCCTACACCGATCACCTTGATGACGTTGCTTTGGTTTTTTGGCATATCAAAACTGATATTTTCAAATTCGTTGCTCATATGATTCTATTTTTACCCCTGTTTCATTTATTCGTATGTAGTTGATGCTTCCCCAAGAAACATCAGAGCTATTCTGCGTTATCTAAAAAGTCTTTAAAACGATCGGCCCAACGATCAAAAATACTCTTGCCTGATTTGGGCTTGGCCACCGTTTTTTGTTCGGTTTCGGTTGTTTCACTGCTCGCTGAAGCACTGGATTCCTGCTTTGTTGCAGATCCGGTCTGTGCGGGTTTTTCCTGCTGTTGTTGCAAGCTATTCATGACCAATCCTACGGCTGTCGCGTACATGGGACTGGTGGTATCGGCATCGGTACCCCCCGCAAGATGTTCATTGGGATACCCCACCCGGGTATCCATACCCGTAATGTATTCCACCAGTTGCTTCAAATGATTCAATTGAGAACCACCTCCCGTGAGTACGATTCCGGCGATTAATTTTTTCTTTTGTTCTTCATGACCGTAATTCTTGATCTCCAGATACACCTGTTCAATGATCTCCACAACACGAGCGTGGATGATCTTTGATAAATTCTTTAGGGTGATCTCTTTGGGATCTCTTCCCCGCAGTCCGGGTATGGAGACGATCTCATTATCTTTATTCTCCCCGGGCCAGGCCGATCCAAATTTGATTTTCAACAATTCGGCCTGCTTTTCGATGATAGAACAGCCTTCTTTGATGTCTTCTGTGATCACATTTCCTCCAAATGGAATGACTGCTGTATGCCGAATGATACCATCTTTAAAAATGGCCAGATCCGTCGTACCTCCTCCTATATCGATCAGGGCAACACCTGCCTCCTTCTCTTCCTGACTCAAGACTGCATTCGCGGAAGCTAAAGGCTCCAGGGTAATATTGCCCAGACTCAATCCTGCACTTTTTACACAACGTCCAATATTCCGGATGGACGAGACCTGCCCAACGACCACGTGAAAATTGGCCTCTAGACGACCGCCATACATTCCCTTGGGCTCTTTGATCTCCGATTGCCCGTCTACTTTATACTCCTGAGGCAAAACATGGATAATTTCTTCACCAGGGAGCATGACCAGTTTATGGACCTGATTGCACAATTTTTCGATATCCTGCTCGTCGATCACCTCATCTGCATTGGGCCGGGTGATATAATCACTGTGCTGCAGGCTGCGAATGTGCTGCCCGGCAATCCCGACTACTACATCTTCAATCTTCAGACCTGAAACACTCTCTGCTTCCTGAACGGCTTGCTGGATGGATTGTATGGTTTGGGTAATGTTGTTGACGACCCCCCGGTGCACACCCAGACTTTTAGATTTCCCGATCCCCAGGATTTCCATTTTATTGTACTCATTCTTCCGCCCAATCATAGCCACGATCTTGGTGGTTCCAATATCCAAGCCTACTGCAATGTCCTCTTTCATGATATTCAATTTGACGACTCCTTCAGGATTTTTTTCCTTGTGATCGTCTGTTATTTCTTTGTTCCAATAACCTGATTGCTGAATCTTAAATCCACCAACCGATAGTCAGTCAGGGTCTCATCTTTTCTGGCCTTCTCATAAAAAGCCTTATAATTCTTAAATTTTCGTTCCAGAAATTCCGATTTCCCCACGATGATGTCGTATCCCAACACCCGCGGAGTGACGACATAATCTCCATTGCTTTGCCGGGCGATCCCCACGATCTGTTTCTTCAAAAACACATCCCGATTGATAAAATCGGCTAAAGTGTATAGCGCACTTAGATGCTGCTCTGAAACACCCGTTACCACTGGAACCCGTGCTGAAAAATTAGTGGATAAGGGCATCTTCTCTCCCAGCTTGTCCAGGTAGTACGAAGCCGATGAAGTACTGATACGCGCTAAGGGCGTACGCTGATCTACGCGCACTCCCAAGGCACCGTCTACGGTAACATAAACCTCTCCTTTTGCGATCATTGGATGCGCATCCACCCGACTTTCCAGCTCTTTCAAATCTAAAATTTCTTTAGGGCGTCCTTGGAGACTATCGCTACTTTGTATCAACAATTTATTAACGGTTTCAAAGGTCACAAACGGGTCCTGTCCGGGCACAAACTCAATACTCGTCGCCCTAATTTTGCGCTGCTCATTGCGGAAGGAAGAAAACCCCCAAAGTCCGCAAGCCAGGATCAATGCCAAAATGACTTTAAGTATGCCCCACTGTTTTTTCATAACTGCATGGCTTTTAATTCTTCAACACAAGCTCCAATATCTCCGGCACCCATAATGACCTGTACCCGACAAGCATTGTCCTCTAGCCGTTCTCTCAAAGTTTCTTTAGTGATCATCGTCTTGTTCGTAACTGTGAGTTCTTGAAGCAGGGCTTCACTGTGAATACCCGGTATTGGCTCTTCACGCGCTGGATAAATATCCATGAGCCACACTTCATCGAAACGCGACAGACTTTGAGCAAAACCCTCCATAAAGTCTCGCGTACGGGAGTAAAGATGGGGTTGAAACACGGCCAGCAGCCGGTCTTCAGGATACCATTCCCGAACCGCATCGTGTACCGCATCGATCTCCGTCGGGTGATGGGCATAATCATCGATCACCACCCGATCTTCCGTCTGGATGACTAGATTAAAACGTCTGTGAATCCCTTTAAAACTGCTCAAAGCTTCAGGAAGGCGATCTGGCGGGGAACCATATACGATCGCCATTCCCAAGGCTATTGCAGCGTTGAACAGGTTATGCCTGCCCGGTAGGCTAATCACTAAATTTTCAAGTTTCCCTTGCGGGTAATGGAGGTCAAACACGTAATGACCTTCTTCTATACGAATGTTTTGTGCACTAAAATCGGCTGCCTCCCCCACGGCTACGGTATGACCTTGTAGGGGTAATCCTTTTTTGATCAAGAGATGACCGGTTTCGGGGACACGCTTACTAAAGGCCTCAAAAGTCTGAGTCAAGGCCTCCGCGCTACCATAGATATCCAGATGATCAGCATCCATCGAAGTGATGCAGGCAATGGTTGGATCCAGGTGTAAAAAGGAGCGATCAAATTCATCGGCTTCCACCACGACCACTTCATTCCCTTTGTTGATCAGATTCGACTGGTAATTCGCAGCAACCCCACCCAGAAAAGCGGTTACCGGAGCACCGGTTTCGGCAAGCAGATGCCCCAGTAGGCAGGAGGTCGTTGTTTTACCATGGGTTCCGGCCACTGCCAGGCAGGGTACACCTCGAGTGATCATCCCCAAGACCTCTGCGCGTTTTTTAAGGGTAAATCCGCTTTCGCGAAAGCGGACCAACTCCCCATGCTGTACGGGAATAGCTGGGGTGTAGACCACCAGGGTGCGTTCTTTGTCTTTAAACTCCTCCGGGATGCTGTCAAAATCATCTTTAAAACGAACGGTAAGACCTAAGGTTTGAAGTTGGGTAGTCATAACGCCAGGGGTTCGGTCATAACCCGATACACGCTTACCGTTCGTATAAAAATAATGGGCGAGGGCACTCATTCCGATGCCTCCGATGCCGATGAAATAAACGTTTTGGATGTGCTCAAATCCCTTCATCGATCAGTCGTTTTTGAGGATGCTAAAAGCTTTTCCAATTCGTCAACAATGTCTTTAGTGGCTCTGGGTAGGGCCAATTCTTTAATGGCAGCAGCCAAGGCCTGCTGTTTTTCCTGATTCTTGATGAGCGCACGGGCCTCCAACTCGAATAGGGTGTCCAACTGATGTTCCGCAATGAGAATAGCTCCTCCCTTAGCCGCAATGGCTTCGGCATTTTTGGTTTGATGATCCTCAGCCACATTAGGCGACGGTATAAAGATCACTGGCTTGCCTACTACGCAGAGCTCAGAAACCGATCCAGCTCCGGCTCGTGATATGATCAGATCGGCGGCCGCGTAGGCCAGGTCCATGGTATCGATATACGCCATGACCTTGATGCCCTCCTTCTGATTGAAATGCTCGTACTGATCGATATACAGCTTTCCGGTTTGCCAGAGGATCTGCACCCCCTGCTTCAATAAGAACTTGTATTTCTTAGCGATCAACTTGTTGATGGTTCGCGCACCCAAACTCCCGCCCAATACCAGTATGGTTTGGCGCTCAGGATCCAGATTGTATTTTTTTATGGCAAATTCTCTTTTGGTACTTACATCGAGCAAATCCTGCCGTACCGGGTTGCCGGTCTTGATGATCTTGTCTTTGGGGAAATAGCGATCCATGTGGTCATAGGCCACACAAATGGTATCGACTTCCTTGGCCAGCAATTTATTGGTGATCCCGGCAAAGGAATTTTGCTCCTGGATGAGTGTAGGTATGTTTTTACGTACCGCGGTCTTGAGCATGGGTCCGCTGGCAAAGCCTCCGGTACCTACCGCTGCATCCGGTTTAAAGCGCCGTAAAATACGTGCACTTTTCACCATGCTACTGAGCAATTTGAACGGGAACATCAGATTCGACCAGGTCAGTCGGCGCTGAATTCCGCTGATCCACAATCCCTCGATGGTATATCCGGCCTGGGGTACCTTTTCCATTTCCATACGGTCTCGCGCTCCCACAAACAGAAATTCGGTATCCGGATGCCTGCGCTTCATCTCGTCAGCGATGGCCAGGGCGGGATAGATATGACCGCCGGTTCCTCCTCCTGATATGATGATTCTATAGGGTTTCACTGAGTACGTCTAAGGGATTAATATCTTCTTGTTGTTTTTTGATCTTAACTTCTTCATTTTTTGCACTCACGCTCAACACGATCCCGATCGCCAGACAGGTCATCCAAATGGAGGTTCCTCCGCTGCTCACCAAAGGCAAGGTTTGTCCGGTCACAGGAAACAGTTCAACCGCTACGGCCATATTGATCAAGGCCTGAAAAATAATTGGGAGTCCTACCCCGATGACCAGCAGTTTACCAAAGACACTAGGTGCCTTATGCGCGATGATCACCAGGCGGAATAGTAAAAGCAAATAGAGCAACATCAGAGAAAGTCCGCCTACAAGGCCCCATTCCTCCACGATGATGGCGTAAATAAAATCGGAGGATGACTGGGGCAAAAAGTTTTTCTGTACACTTTTTCCGGGACCCACACCCACCACCCCTCCGGTGGCGATAGCGATCTTGGCTTTTTCAATTTGATAATCGGCTTCGGTGTCTTCCTGATTGGCAAAATTCTCCACCCGATTGATCCAGGTATCCACCCGATTAGGAAACACCCCCGGGAAGGCTTTCGCGACAAGCACAAAAAACATCAAGGCCAAGAGCCCGATTCCGCAAATCGCCAATAAATACTTGAAGGGATAGCCGCCAAGGAATACCAAGGCCAGTACCATGGCAAACAGTATGGCCGTGGTTGAAAAGTTGGCCGGCAAGATCAAGGCCAGCACTAAAGCAACGGGCAGCCACAGCGGTTTGATCGACTCTTTAAAGGTGACCGTTTCGTCTTGAATTTTGGCCAAATAGCGGGCTACGAAGACCAGGAGAACCACCGCGGCAAAAGTAGAGGTCTGAAAAGTAAAGCCCACCAGCGGGATTTTGATCCATCGGCTGGCATTGGCTCCTTCCACCGTAGTACCCTGAGCGATGGTGATCAGCAAAAGGACCACCACTATAGGCATAAGGATCAGAGAAAGTCCCTTGAAGTAGTTGTAAGGTATTTTGTGTACACCGTAGATGATCACAAATCCAAGCAAGAGATGGACTCCGTGTTTAAGAAGGAAACCAAAAGTATTTCCGTCACCGTATAAATAGGCCAAATTACTGCTGGCACTGTATACGGGCAAGAAAGAAAACAGGGCGAGCAGGGAGGCCAGAGCCCATGTGGCTTTGTCTCCTTTTAAGGTACTGAATATGGAACTGCTCGAACTCAAATCTTCTTTTCTTTTGTTGGTCTATAGGTTACGCACCGCTTCTTTAAACTGACGCCCTCGATCTTCATAATTTTCGAATAGATCAAAACTGGCACAAGCCGGAGAAAGCAATACATTATCTCCCTTTTCGGCCACTTTATAGGCAATCTTAACCGCTTCAGTCATCGACTGAGTTTCTACAATGATCTCCACCATATTACCAAAACTGCGCATCAATTTGTCATTGTCTACACCCAGGCAAATGATGGCCTTTACTTTTTCATTGACCAGGGGATACAGATCCCGATAGTCATTACCCTTGTCCACGCCACCTACAATCCAGACTGTGGGTGACTTAACACTGTCTAGTGCATAGAAGGTCGCATTGACATTGGTCGCCTTGCTGTCATTGATGTATTGTACATTTTGGATCTTTAAAAAATGCTCCAAACGATGCTCCACGCCTTGAAAACCTTCTAAGCTTTCGCGAATGGTAGCCTTGCGAATATTGAGCAATTTGGCTACGGTAGCCGATGCCATGGCATTCTTTGTATTATGTTGACCTTGTAATGCCAATGTAGAGGTTGTCATACTGAACTGTTCTTTATTGATGTTTATAATAATGCTATCATTTTCCAAATACGCTCCTTGTGCTACCGGTTGAGTTAACGAGAAAGGAAGCAATCTCGAGGGGACCGGGTGTTCTTTTAACCAGGCAGTGATCACGGGATCATCCAGATCATAGATGAAGTAATCGTTTGCGGTTTGATTCATAGCGATCCTGAACTTAGCCGCGATATACTTACTGAAATCCTGATCGTACCGATCTAAGTGATCAGGAGTGATATTGGTCAGCACGGCGATGTGCGGAGCGAACTCCTGGATACCATCCAACTGAAAACTGCTGAGTTCCAGCACGTAGTAATCCGGACTTTCCTCAGCCACTTTCTTGGCAAAACTGTCTCCCACATTTCCGGCCACTTCCACGTTCAAACCGGCCTCTTTTAAAATATGTCCGGTCAACAAAGTGGTGGTCGTTTTCCCATTACTACCGGTGATCCCCACGATAGTCGCGTCTGTGTAACGCCCGGCAAATTCAATCTCTGAGATGACCGGGATCCCCTGATCTCTCAACTTCTTGACGATGGGTGCCGTGTCTGGAATCCCCGGACTTTTCATCACCAGATCAGCATTTAGTATTGCCGGTTCCGTATGCCCTCCGGACTCACACTTCAAACCTGCATGTAAAAGAACGTCCTGGTACTTTTTCTTGACCGTACCAAAGTCAGATACAAAAACTTCAAACCCTTTTTGCTGAGCCAGCAGTGCCGTACCCACACCACTCTCTCCTGCTCCTAACACCACCAAGCGCTTACCTTTCATGAGCTATCGGATCTTTAAGGTGACGATAGTCAGAATGGCCAGTAATATGCCTACGATCCAAAATCGCGTCACGATCTTACTTTCGTGGTAGCCTTTCTTTTGATAATGATGATGTAAGGGCGACATCAAAAAGATGCGTCGTCCTTCACCAAACTTCTTTCGGGTGTACTTGAAATACCCTACCTGCATGACCACTGATAAATTTTCCATTAAAAAGATCCCACACAAAATGGGAATCAGCCATTCTTTGCGCGTGGCCACGGCCAACACAGCAATCACTCCTCCTATAGTCAGGCTTCCGGTATCTCCCATAAAGACCTGAGCCGGATAGGTATTGTACCAAAGGAATCCAACCAGGGCTCCAACAAAGGCCGTGATGAAGATGACCATCTCGCCACTCTTCGGGATATACATCACATTGAGGTAATCACTAAAAATGATATTGCCACTCACCCAGGCAAAAATGCCCAGGGTCAAAACGATAATGGCTGAACTTCCGGCGGCAAGGCCATCGATACCATCGGTCAGATTGGCGCCATTCGAAACTGCAGTCACGATGAAAATGACTACAGGAATAAAGATCAGCCAGGCGTACTCTTTCAAATCTGGACTGATCCAGGTGATCAATTTGGCATAGTCGAATTCGTTATTCTTAATGAAGGGGAGGGTAGTTTTCGTCGACTTCTCCTCAGGCTCAAATTCTTCAAATGCAGTTTCGCTCATGCTTTGTTGCTGCTGCTCCAGCTGCACCGGGTCTTTGATTTTTTCACGGATGGTGATGTCCGGATGAAAAAACATGGTCGCCCCTACAATGACCCCGAGACCCACTTGCCCGATCACTTTGAATTTGCCTTGCAAGCCCTCTTTGTTCTGCTCCATTTTCTTTTTATAGTCATCCAAAAAGCCAATAACCCCCATCCAGAGCATGGTAATGATGAGTAGGATGACATAGATGTTGTCCAACTTAGCGACCAGGAGCACCGGTATTAAGGTGGCCATAATGATGATTAACCCTCCCATGGTTGGGGTCCCTGCCTTTTCCACTTGTCCGCTCAGTCCCAGATCACGGATTGTCTCTCCCATTTGCCGCTTCTGGAGGTATTTGATCACCCGTTTCCCGTAAATGGTGGAAATTCCCAGAGATAAGATGATGGCCACTGCTGCACGGAACGAGAGGAATTCAAACAGACCCGCTCCCGGCAGATTGTATTGGCTTTCTAGGTATTGAAACAAATAGTATAACATCTAATCTCTGTATCGTTTGGTTTGGCTTTGTTGCCAGCAACTCACTTTCCCAATGCGCTTAAGGTGTTTTTTACTTTTTTATAGTCGTCAAAATCATGACGTTCTCCTTTTATCTCCTGATACGTCTCATGGCCTTTTCCGGCGATGAGGATAATATCGTTTTGCTGAGCCATCATACAGGCGGTCTTGATCGCCTGCTCCCGATCAGTGATGGAAATGATCTTCTTAAAATCTTGTGGCTCCACCCCTTCTTCAATGGCCTTAATGATGGCCTCAGGATCTTCTGATCTCGGGTTGTCGCTGGTGAATATGACCCGGGTACTGAGCGCCGCGGCGATCTGCCCCATTTTTGGGCGTTTGCTGGTATCCCGATCTCCACCCGCACCCACTACAGTGATCAACGACTCATTCTTGGTACGGATGTCGTTAATGGTTTCCAGGACATTTTTTAAGGCGTCCGGAGTGTGCGCATAATCGACAATGGCCGTGATCTGCTGCTCAGAAACCAAATATTGGAATCGCCCGCTGACGCTTTCCAGCTCGCTCATCAATTGCAATACTTCTAATTTTTCCAATCCCAGTTGAAGCGCAGTACCGTAAATGGCCAACATATTGTAAGCATTGAATGACCCGATCAATTTGACCCAAACCTCAGTGCCTTCTATACTCAATAGAAGTCCGGAAAATTGATTCTCCAGTATCTGCGCCCGGTAGTCGGCTAAAGACTTCAGGGCATAGGTGTATTGTTTCGCCCTGGTATTTTGGAACATGTAGGCCCCGTTCTTATCATCCACATTAGTCAGGGCAAAAGCCGTAGCCGGTAACTCGTCAAAAAATCGTTTTTTCACATCCCGGTATTCGGCAAAACTGTTGTGGTAATCGAGATGATCGTGAGAAAGATTGGTGAATATACCTCCCTCAAAATGCAAGGCATGAGTACGTTCCTGGTCAATACCGTGTGAGCTGACTTCCATAAAACAGAACTCTACACCCGCCTCATTCATATCGGCGAGATGCTTATTGATGGTCAAGGAGTCCGGAGTCGTATGCGTAGCAGGAAAGGCCTGGTCATTGATGAGGATCTGTACTGTTGAAAGCAAACCCGTTTTGAATCCTGCCTTTTTAAATAATTGGTACAGTAGGGAAGCCACCGTGGTTTTGCCATTGGTCCCGGTAATACCCACCAGTTTGAGATTGCGGGAAGGATGCCCGTAGAAATTAGCCGCCATAGTGGCCAGGGCTTTTTGACTATCATCTACTTGTACGTAGGTAACGCCATTCACAAAGGAATCGGGCATACGCTCGCAAATGATAGCAAGGGCTCCCTGATCCAGCGCTTGACTGATGTAATCGTGACCATCGCTATGCACTCCTTGTATCGCAACAAAAGCATCGTTGAGCCCCACTTTACGGGAATCA
The DNA here is from genome assembly GCA_029866965.1 of Flavobacteriaceae bacterium YJPT1-3. GTDB lineage: Bacteria > Bacteroidota > Bacteroidia > Flavobacteriales > Flavobacteriaceae > Croceiramulus > Croceiramulus getboli. The sequence goes on from CP123444.1 coordinate 353,711, forward strand.
AAGTGCAAATCAGTGATGGACACACCGGTACTTCCCTGAACCGCTTCCAGAGTCACTTTAAAAAGGATGTCGCGTAGTACACTCACGATAATTCCAGGGTTATGGTTTGATTCTTACGAATAGGGGCTCCTGCCTGGAGCGATTGACTTTTTACCTTTCCGCTTCCGCGAAAGGAAACTTTAAGACCTAAATTTTCGAGCAAAGCCACGGCATCCATTCCGGTCATTCCTTTGACGTTAGGCACCTTATTGATGTCTTTTTGCAACTTTTGATAATAGGTTTCAAAATCAGATTCAATAAGCGGCAGATTCTGATCAGCTAACTGTACCTCATCCACCAGCGGTGTATCCGAATAAATTTTCTGAGCGATCTTTTGAAAGACGGGTGCTGCCACAATATTCCCGTAATACCCTATGCTTTTCTTTGGCTTGTGGATCACCACGATGCAGGAGTACTTCGGATCGTCAGCCGGGAAGTATCCGGCGAAGGAGGAGATATAGCGTCCGGGCTCGATCCAGTATTCGGTTTGACAGGTCCCTGTTTTTCCTGCCATCGAGTAGGCCGGATTGTAAATGTTACTGGCCGTACCGCGCTTCACCACGTTTTTCATCATTTCCTGCACGGCACCAATCGTTTCTTTGGAGGCGATCGCACTGTTGATCACTTCTTTCTCAAAGGTCTCCACGGTTACATCCCACTCTCTAATCTCTTTGATAAAACGCGGTTTAACCATCTCTCCATCATTGGCAATAGCATTATAAAAAGTGAGCGTTTGCAGAGGAGTCAAGGATACCCCGTATCCGAATGCCATCCAGGGCAAGGTGGTACCGTACCAATTCTTATCTCCGGGATAAGGAAACTTAGGATCTCCCTCTCCCTTGATCGACAGCCCGATCTTCTCGTTCAAGCTCATATTGAATAGACGCTTCAGGAATTTCTTGGGATTGTCCTTATAGTGCTCATTGATGATTTTCGCGAAAGCGGTATTGGAGGACAGCTCAAAAGCCTGGGCCGCACTGATTTGACCATAGCCACCCCACTTCGAATCGTAAACGGTACGGTTGTAGAATTTCACCCGACCGTTTTCGGTATCCACCACCGTGCTGGTATCGATGGCCTTGTCTTCCAGGGCGGCGACCATCGACATTAATTTGAAGGTAGAACCGGGTTCGTGCGATTCATAAATGGCATAATTTCGAGCCTCGTAATACTTCCCATTCTCAGTACGCTTCAGATTGGAGATCGCCTTGATCTCTCCCGTTTTGGTTTCCATGACCACGACACAACCGTGATCGGCCTCAAATTTTTCGAGACTCTCTAACAAAGCGTGATGCGCAATATCCTGAATGTTGACATCAATGGTGGAGACCACGTCGTACCCATCGCGAGGCTCCACAATGTTATTGGCACCCATAGGCTTCCACTGCCCCTTTGCGATCTTCTGCTTGAGTCGACGACCTTCTTTACCGCGGAGATAAGGCCCAAAAGCGCCTTCCAGACCCACGCGGGTGTAGTAGCCGTCCTCATCCTTTCGCTCGTAACCTACCGTGCGCTCAGCCATTTTATCCAATGGATGCTCACGAACAGTACGCTCTTCGGTGATCAATCCTCCGCGATAAGGGCCTTTCTCAAAAAGCGGCAACGATTTCAGTTTGAGGTACTGGCCGTGCCCCAGGCCTTTGGCAATAAACAGGTAGCGATTTTTATTGGCTCTCGCCTTGCGCATTTTATTGCTGTAGAAATCGGGCGTATTTCCCAGAAGTTGCGAAAGTCCTTTGGCTAATCCTTCGATATGTGCATTAAAGTCTTCCGCACTGGGGGCCAGAGCATCAAACCGGATATCGTATTTAGGGACTGAGGTTGCCAGAAGACTTCCGTCTCCCGCGTAGAGATTACCCCGATTGGCCGGGATCGTAAACATTTTTTCTGTACGCTGGGCGGCCAATTTGCGATAGTCATCCCCCTGGATGTACTGAATGCTCAAAAGCTTACCCACGATCGCCAAAGCAAAAAAGAACATAAACCCAGCTACAAAGTAGAGGCGGTTCAAGATGTTACGTTCTGTAGTTGCCATAGGATTAACGACTGCTTTTATTTACTTTGATTTTCTTGGGCGGCTCATTGGCCGGCTGCACTCCGCGAGAGGCTACCGCACGTGCCACGGTGCTTTCCATGACCAGCTTCCGCAATTCCAAACGAGCATCAACACTAGCGCTTCGTAGTTGCCGTACTTCGGCATTTAAAGCGGCTATACGGTGTACCTTTTTATCGGCACTGTGCGAACTTGCGATCATGATCACCGCCAGAAGCGATAAAAAGATGATCATGCGCCAGTTCTTCACGGCGTCTTCATTGATCAGGAATTGACCTTTCAGTATGTCGTACAAGCCTTTCTTCATATCCGTTCGGCAATTCTTAATTTAGCGCTGCGCGCTCTGCTATTTTCTTTTATCTCCTTGGAGTCTGGCACGATATGACCACCCACTTTCTTAAAGGGCACCTCTACCCGACCAAACAGATCTTTTTCCGGCTCACCTTCGAACAGGCCATTGCGGATGAAGCGCTTGACCAAACGATCCTCCAGCGAGTGGTAAGAGATCAAACTGAGGCGGCCACCTTTGGGCAATACCTCCTGCGTTTGCTGCAAAAACTCCTTTAAGGCATCCAATTCCTGATTGACTTCAATACGAATAGCCTGATAGATTTGCGCTAATAGTTTATGCTCCCGGTGCTTGGGAAGCAGGGGGAGTAGAATTTCTTTTAACTGGTCACTGGTGGTTAGTGGACTGTCTTTACGTGCTGCTACAATATGACGCGCCAATTTGGGCGCTATGCGCAATTCGCCATATTGATAGAAAATTGATCGTAGTTGTTGCTCTTCATATTCATTAACGACATTATAGGCCGAAAATGTATTTGAGGTATCCATGCGCATATCCAGATCAGATGAAAAACGGGTCGAAAAGCCACGCTCTGCTACATCAAACTGATGCGAGGAAACACCAAAATCACCCAAGATACCATCCACTTGACGGTACCCATGAAAGCGCAAAAACCGCTTGAGGTAGCGGAAGTTTTCTGGAATCAGAGTGAAGCGCGGGTCGTCAATGCGGTTGGCCTGTGCATCAGGATCCTGATCAAAGGCCAGCAGCACTCCATCCGGCCCCAGCCGACTCAGAATTTCCCGACTGTGGCCACCGCCACCAAAGGTGACGTCTACATAGACGCCCTCTGGTCTGATGTTGAGTCCGTCAACGGCCTCCTGCAATAGCACAGGATTATGATATTCCATGAGCTGCATCATTCGGTTGATCTCCCATTACTTCCTCTGCCAGATCGGCGAAATCGGCAGAAGCCTCTTCGATTACTTGTTCGTACAAGTCCTTATCCCAAATCTCTACGATGTGGATTGCACTGTTCACCACCACCTCCTTACTAATTCCGGCTATGGCGATCAAATCTTTTGGAATCAATAAACGCCCGGAGGCGTCTACTTCCACCATACGCACCCCGGCGTTAAACCTTCGGATAAAGGCATCGTTCTTTTTATTAAAACGATTTAAGGCATTCACTTTTTGCGAAAGGGCATTCCACTCCTGCATGGGGTAGAGCTCCAGGCAATTCTGAAACACCGCGCGCTTGAGCACAAAACCCTCCTGTAGCACCGGAGCTAACTGTTTCTTAAGCGCAGTGGGAAGCATCAGACGCCCTTTGGCATCAGCTTTCACTTCGTATGTTCCAATCAGGTTGAGCACTTAAAAAATGGGTGTTAGGCTTGTATAGAGTCAAATATAGATAATATTTTCCCACTTATTTCCACTTTCTACCACTTTGTTAATAAATCACGCCTACACCTTATAAATACGTGGAGTTATCAACACCTGGTCGGCATGTTGAATATTCCTGCTTGCTTTGGTTTATTCTAAACTAGGAGTTTGGGAATCTTAAAAACTCAAAAGAAACCTCATGGAACTGACAAAATCAGCTTTAGAAATACCGCATATCTAGTCCTACCGCCATCCTGAAAAAAAGCGGGCAGTCTAGTCGAAATGTCTATATTTGTCTCTAAGCTAAGTGCCGACCAACCTTATGGAACACGAACTTATTACTGAAGATAAATTCACTTATATGGAAGTAGGCGAAGGAACGCCTATTGTCATATTACACGGCCTCATGGGAGGTCTGAGTAATTTTGATGCGGTGACCAATTACTTCTCTGAAGTCGGGTACAAAGTCGTCATTCCTGAATTGCCCGTGTACTCCACTCCGCTCTTAAAGACCGGAGTAAAATACTTTGCCAAATACCTCAACGATTTTCTGGCGCATAAGAATTTTGACGAGGTGATTTTATTGGGGAATTCACTGGGGGGACATATCGGACTCTACCATACCAAGATGTATCCGGAACGCATGAAAGCCCTGGTGATTACCGGGAGCTCCGGACTCTACGAAAGCGCCATGGGTGAAAGCTATCCCAAGCGTGGCGATTACGAGTACATCAAGAAAAAAGCCGAAGATGTTTTTTATAATCCGGAGCATGCGACCAAAGAAATTGTTGATGAGGTTTACGAGACGGTAAACGATCGTAACAAATTGGTTAAGACCCTGGCCATCGCTAAAAGCGCCATTCGGCACAATATGGCCCAGGACCTTCCCAACATGCCCACACCCACTTGTGTTATCTGGGGTCGAAACGACACCGTTACCCCGCCGGAAGTCGCTGAGGATTTTAACCGGCTGCTTCCTGATGCCGATCTTTTTTGGATCGATGAATGTGGTCACGCGGCCATGATGGAAAAACCAGAAGAGTTCAACCGTATTCTGCACGATTGGTTGAAGCAACGCAATTTATAAGCATATGGAGATCAAACACGCCAGTTTTGTGGTGAGCAATGCTGATGTGGACAAATGCCCTAAAGATGACCGTCCCGAGTATGCTTTTATAGGACGATCAAACGTGGGGAAATCGTCGCTCATCAACATGCTTACGGAACGTAAAAGTCTGGCTAAGACCTCCGGACGTCCCGGAAAAACCCAGCTGATCAATCATTTTCTGATCAATGAACACTGGTACCTCGTTGATCTACCCGGCTACGGATACGCCCGAGTGTCGAAATCGACCAAAAAGACCTTTCAAAAATTCATACGGAATTACTTCGAGCAGCGCCAGCAATTGGTCTCTGCCTTTGTACTGGTGGATAGCCGTCACGAACCTCAAACCATCGATCTGGAATTTATGGAATACCTGGGGGTGAGCGGAATCCCTTTTGCCATCATCTTTACCAAAGCAGACAAGCTGAAGCCTAAAGCACTCCTCCGAAAAGTGGATCATTACTTAAAAACGCTTACCGAAGGCATTTGGGAAGAAGCACCCCAGCATTTTGTAAGCAGTGCCTCTAAGGGCATTGGCCGGGATGAAATCTTGAATTATATTGAAGGTATCAACGAAGAGCTACGTGAGCGATAATCCTTTCAATCGCTCGATCAGTTGGTCCAGCGAATCTAAGGCTGCGATTTCTGCCGCAGACATAATCACTTCCAATCCGTGCTCTCCTTTCCATAAAATCACCGGAAGTTTGAAACGAGCACCAAACTTAGAAGCGTACTGCTGCCTAAATTCATCGGCATGTAGAAATTCCATGGGATGCGTTACGCTTTCGCGAAAGCGTGTCCACGCTCTTTTCTCCTGAAATACGCCATGGGTCAAGGCGCAGAGGGAGCAGGGGTACGTTTGCGGACTCACCCATTTATGCAGGGCATCCATCCAGGCCTGTCTCTGACCACTTGCCGCATTATAGACAAACAGGAGACCTGAGGTCATTTTTTGGATCCCAATTCCAGCTTTTCAGCGAAGTAATCACAAAAATCGTGCATGGTAGCACTCATCTTTTCATCCTGAGTAGCCCGGTTAAAAGTATCGGCCATGGTGACCAGGGTTTGATGAAAGAACACTTTCATTTCGTCAACAGGCATGTCTTTGGTCCACAGATCAATGCGCACCGCCTCTTTTTTCTTATGATCCCAAAGGGAAAGCAGCATGGCCTTAGCCGGTTCATTGGCTACTCCCCCGTCTCGGGCTGTCCAGGCGAGCGACTCGGGAACCCGATTTTCATCCAGGGTTACTTTTACTTTGATATCTGAGGTTTCTGGCTTTGCCATTATTTTCTAGGTTTATAGTTTGACTGTTCAAATAGAGATTGAGCGGAAAGGCCCAATAGGGTCTCCACATCGGTCTCCTGGTTCTCCATATAGCTTTTCACGATCTCCATACCCACGAAACGGCCTACCCCGCCGGGTGATTCATTGTCCAACTCTAAGTAAAACTTAGAAAAGGGAGCCGGATCAATAAAGCGAGCCGTCAGCTTAGGGTCTGAACTGAAGAGCAGGTCATTCTCAATAAAATACGTCCAGATTTGAGCTTCGTTGGCTTGCACCCAGTCCAATTGCTGCGGACTGTAACCTAAGACCTCCGCCTGACTTTTCAGACTGAATAAACGCTTCATGAGATACAGCAGCTTACCTTCGTAGATCATTTGAGCGAGGAATGTTCGCGCTTGAGGCGGTCGTACTTTCGTTTTCGCGAAAGCGTAGGCCACATCAATGGCCATCTGATCAGGACGGAAATCCTCCACCAGATAGAGCGGGATGCCTGCATAAAATTCATGATCAGCACCCAGGTAGGTGTCAGTCGCGATTAAAAGCAGTGAATCTGCCAGTATTACTTTGTTTCGGTAATCGACATCGGTGGTGAGGGTGATCACCCGGGGCAGCTCGGTTTCCGGATAGTAGTATTTGATGTGTTTGAAAAGCAGATCCAAGTCTTCCTTGGGGCCGGCAAAATCAGGGAACGCCTTAGCCACCTCTCGGTTCAGGGCTTCCTGAAGGGTATCTTGCATTTTAGCGATCCAAAAGCTATCCGGATACTGCTTTGGATAAAGCAGGGGGTATTTCTGTTTCAATTTGGGCAGGTCTTCCGGACTGGACTGTGCCATTTCCAGATCGAATCGTGTGATCTTGAGGTCCACCGGAATGGCAGCGATCTGTTCCGGCACCTGAGGCTCCTGTTCACAAGCCAGGCAGAGACCCAACAATACTAGAAATCCAAGAATTTTAGGAAACAAGAGGCGAATTTGGTTAATCATAAAATGCAAACTATGATTTAAAGAGCGATGCCTTAAATTTGTGTGCAAAGGTACTTATTTAAAGAATCAAACCCACTCCCATGCAGACAGATAAAGTGATCGATCATATTGTAAAATGGTTAAAGGATTATGCCACTGCGGCCAATATGGATGGTTTTGTGGTGGGTATTAGTGGCGGTATCGACAGCGCGGTGACTTCGTCCCTTTGCGCCAAAACCGGAATCCGCACGCTCTGCGTGCAAATGCCCATCCATCAGCACGAGAGTCAGGTATCCAGAGCTACCGAACACATTAATCAGCTGAAGAAGCGTTTTGCCAATGTAAGCGATGTGGAGGTCGATCTGACCCAGGTATTCGAAACCTTTAAAAAAGCAGTACCCCTGGTCAATTCAAGCGATCTTCTTGACCTCAGCCTGGGCAATACCCGGGCCCGCCTCCGCATGAGTACGCTGTATTACTTTGCCGGACTGCATCGTTATCTGGTGGCCGGAACCGGCAATAAAGTGGAAGACTTTGGCGTGGGGTTCTATACCAAGTATGGTGATGGAGGGGTCGATCTGAGCCCTATTGCTGACCTTATGAAATCGGAAGTCTTTGCCCTGGGGCGCGCACTTCAAGTTCCTCAGTCCATTTTGGATGCCCAGCCCACAGACGGCTTATGGGGGGATAATCGCACTGATGAAGATCAAATTGGGGCTTCGTACGACGAGTTGGAATGGGCCATGGAAATGGATGCCCAAGGTAAAACCAGCACTGATTTCAAAGATCGGGAAGCGCAGGTTTTTACCATTTACAAGCGTTTTAATCGTGCTAATCAACACAAAATGATAGCGATACCGGTGTGCGAAATACCCGTTCACCTTAAATAACACACGCTTCATCGAAATACAAACACAAATTTGTGACAATGCAGGAATATTAGTACATTCCCCCCTGGTTATACACTAGGCTCCCAACCATGATACGATAACCAGAGAATCAAACCATAATATGAGTAGAATTTTAATCGCCGATCATCACCCGATCACCAGAAAGGGGTTGAAGGCCATTATCACGGACAATCCCGATTATGAAATTATCGGGAGTGTACAGGACGGTGAGGAGCTATTACCACAAATCGCTACCAGTCAGGTAGATTTGCTGATCCTTGAGATCGACTTGCCCAATTTAAGCGGGATCACTGCGCTTAAAGAAATCAAAAAGGAGTTTCCACGCTTACGTATTTTAGTCTTGAGCTGCCATCCGGAGGAAATGTATGCGCTTAGCGCCATCAAATCAGGCGCTTCTGGCTACGTAGATAAAACCGCATCCCTGGAAACCATCAAAAAAGCGATACAGCAGGTGCATCGTGGAGGGATCTATCTCAACAAGGATCTTACCGAGCGACTTTCTGCCAGCCAGACCTACAATCAAAATCTGGTCTACAAATACAAGAAATTGTCCAGCCGGGAGATCGAAGTGCTCAATTTATTGAGTAATGGGCATCGCAATAAAGACATTGCCATGACTTTAGACATCAATGAAAAAACGGTAAGCACCTACAAAACGCGTTTACTGAAGAAATTGAACGTCACCAGCTTGGCCGATCTGATCAAACAAGCCCGCTTGTTGCAGACCTCAGACCTCTAGGCACTACGACAAGACCCTTCCCAATTTTTGACCCAAAAGATTTTTCAGATTGTTGTAATCTAAGATCTCTTTGAGGAGTTCGCGGTTGCTTTCTTCGGTAGCGGCCGTAGACAGTTCTTCTACCTTGGCATGGATCAGGTATTTTCGCAGACTTAAAATCGTTTCCGTGACATGCTGAGCGATGGCCTTATCCTTTTGCTTGACGTAAATATCTTTGGTATCCCAGCGGTGCAGTAGGTATTTATCTTCATTCATCACAATGTTGGAAACCTCCTCCGCCTGATTAGGCTCCAGATCATTGATGAAATTTTCGATTTTCAGACCTTCGCCCAAATTCAGAGTTTCGATGAGTTTGTAGTATAGCTTCTGGAAGTCGGCGTTTGTGAATTCTACCTCATCCTCCTGCAGATCTAAGAATATTTTCTCAAACACCTTGGCCTTGTGACTGACCGGTTGCAGAATGATCTCTCCTTCTTCGTCTTCCGAAAAAACCATATCCTCAAACTCCTCCTCCAGGTCGCCGTACAACAAAAGCAATTCGATGATCTTACGCTCCAGTTCATAGAGCTTATCCACTTTTTCTACCGGGGTGCTTTCTTTGGGAACGACCTCAAAGGGCTTTCCTTGAGCGGCTTCAGCGTTTTGACGTTGCTGCTGTTTTTTGTTCTTGCTGAGCAACTGGGCTAATGCACTGAACAAGACCTCTTCCGAAATGTCCATGATGCGGGCACATTCCTGAATGTATACCTCACGCTTGATCAGATCTGGAATCTTGGCCACACTGGACACCATATCACGTACCGTCTCTGCTTTCTTGATCGGATCGCCCTGAGCTTCCTCGACCAAAAGAGAAGCCTTATACTGGATGAAATCTTTGGCCTCCTCCTTCAGATACTCCTGTAATTCGGTCAGGGTATGCTTTCGCGAAAAGCTATCCGGATCCTCCCCATCCGGAAAGGTACAGACCCTCACATTCATCCCCTGTTCCAGAATCAGGTCAATCCCTCGCAGAGAGGCCCGTTGACCGGCCGCATCGCCATCAAACAGCACCGTGATGTTATTAGTAAGACGATGGATCAACCGAATTTGCTCCGGGGTCAGGGCGGTACCAGAAGAAGAAACCACGTTCTCGATTCCGGTCTGATAGAATTGGATCACATCGGTATACCCTTCTACCAGGTAGCAATTATCTTCTTTGGCAATCGCCTGCTTGGCAAAATAGATGCCGTAGAGCACCTTGCTCTTGTCGTAGATATCACTTTGCGGGGAGTTCAGGTATTTGGCCGCTTTCTTATCGTTGGTGAGTATACGTCCTCCAAACCCAAGCACCCGGCCGGACATGCTCTGTATGGGGAACATCACCCTGCCTTTAAAGCGATCAAATTTTCGTTCTTCTTTAACGATGGTCAATCCGGTCTCTTCCAGAAGATCCAGCTTATAGCCTTTTTTCAGAGCCGCCTGGGTGAAGGCGTCCCATTGATCGGGATTGTAGCCCAGACTGAATTTTTTGATGGTCTCCATAGAGAATCCCCGCTCTTTGAAGTAGGTCAACCCAATCGCTTTCCCCATTTGGCTATTCAGCAGAGTGTCGTGGTAGTATTCTTTGGCAAATTCATTAATGAGGTATAGACTTTCCCGCTTGTCGGCCTCCTGTTTCTGTTCATCGGTCTGTTCGGTTTCCTCGATCTCGATGCCGTATTTTTTAGCCAGATACTTGATGGCTTCCGGATAGGTAAAATGCTCGTGCTCCATCAAAAAAGCCACCACATTCCCTCCTTTTCCACTGGAAAAATCCTTCCAGATCTGCTTGACCGGAGAGACCATAAAACTGGGCGTACGCTCGTCACTGAATGGACTGAGCCCCTTAAAATTACTCCCGGACTTCTTCAGCTGAACAAAGTCACCAATGACCTCCTCTACCCGGGCGGTTTCGAAAACTTGATCAATGGTGTGTTTAGCTATCATAGGTCGCAATGAATCGTAAAAATAAGCATTCCGATGCTGCTTTCGCGAAAGCCTAAAATGAAAAAACCTCCCTGAATAAGGAGGTTTTTTACTTAGGTTGTTTTTCGATCAATCGAGAAAAAAGCGCAGTCCGGCAGAAACATTGTGTTGATCGACCGCTGCATCTTTAAAGATGGGTGACAGATCGTATTTGAAATAAAGCGCTGTCCCGTTGAGCCCGACATACGCACTCAAACCATAAACAAAATTACTCGTGTTGTAATCCGCTTTGATCTTTTCTTTAACCTCATCTCCATTCTCTTCGTACTTCAACTTTTGGCGGGTACTCAGGTTGACTCCTGCGTAGCCTCCTATCCCAAATACAGGCTGATTGCGTGTACTGTATCGGATATAATTCTTGTATTCGTTTTTCTTACTGGGACCAAACTCCAGGTGCAGGGGAATGACCAGATTGTCCATACGCAGCTTGGCCTTGTCCAAATTAACCGGAAATTCCTCCAATACCGTTTGATCGCCTTCCTCCACAAAGTATTGATTATCCTTGGGCTTGAGGCCATTGAACTGAAACGAGAATCCATAGCGAAAACGTAAAAAATTGGATTCTTTCAAAATACGTGTGGTCCAGTCCCAGCCGATTTCAAAAAAACGACTTCCTCCTATCTGATACGGACTGTCATCCAGACCTTGTCCGTCAATGATGGCGTTATTGAGACCCACTGCAACAATGGGGTAAGAGAAGGTACGTCGGTCATATTTCCGCTCGGTGCGAAAGCGATCCACACCCACCAGACGCCCATCTTTCATAAGGCCAATTTCAATACGATCTACACTGTAGTCTTCATCTTCAGGCACTCCATTTCTCTTGATAAAGGCAATTCGATTATCCAAGATGGCTACTCGGTTTTCAATATTGAGCGCGCGCTTTTCAGCCGCCTCCTTTTTCAATTGATCGGCTTCCTCAGCCGTGATTTCATTAGCGGCCAATCGATCCATAATGGTCTGCACTTCGGCTTTCAAGGCCTCTCGTTCCTGTGCCACCACTTCCTTCTTTTGTTCTTCCAGTTTTTGAACTCGTGCAGTGGGTTGCTCGGTCTCTTGAGCGTTTACTTGGTGGGCATAGCTGCCCAGGACCGCCACCAGGGCGATAGTAATAATTGTTCTCATGATGTTTGATTTTAACTCCTTTTGTAGAATCCCGGATCAACCGGGATCCTACCTCCAGAGGATTGATGAATGAATATTAATTGTTACGTGTGGCGACTGCATCGCGCATTTTAAAAAATCCTTCTTTGAGCATTTCAAATAGGCCTTCCTTGTCGTAGGTACCCAACTCCATCTCCACTCCGGCCAAGAGCTCTTCGGCACTGTAGTCATAGCGCTGATTCTGCTGCTGCAACAAGCGCTGCTGGGCGGCTTTCAGAAGATTTTCAATTTCCTCCTCAGTCACCGTTCCTTGTTCCTGCTCTAAAGCGTCCACCTGTGCGATAACCTCCTGAATGCTGCTCGAGATGGCTTTTTGCTCCGACTCATTTTCTTCAACTACGTTGGTCTCTTCCAAACGCTTACGCGTGGAATTTAGAATGGTTTTCTCTTCATAAACAACAGCCTCCTGCACCTGATTGGCCTGAGGGTCTACGGGAAGTGTACTTTTTTCAGTTGGAAGAGGCTCCTGGTTTACCGGCTCCGATTTTTGGACTAATTCTTCTTCATTGACTAATTCTGGAATGCTCTGCGAACGCTCTTGCTGCTCTTTACGGATGGGCTCTTCCTGGGTAAGTTCAGGGACTCGACTGACGGTAGGTTTACTGATGAGCAAAGCCATCAGCAACACAACTGCAGCAGCGGCTGCTATCGCATACCACAGCACACGCTTGCCTTGTTTAGACTTCTGCTGATGCGCGTCCAAACCTGCACTTAATTTTTCCCAGGCAGAATTACTGGGCTTGATGGAGCGACCTTCCAACTTCTCCTTCATATTTTCTTCAAACTTAATCGGTGCCATAGGTTCTATTATTTTGTTCATTCAGCTGTTTTTGCAAAAGCGCTCTGGCCTTGAACAGCTGTGATTTTGATGTACTTTCACTAATGCCTAACTCTTCGGCAATTTCTCTGTGCTTGTAACCCTCGATAGCATACATGACAAAGACCATGCGGTAGCCTTCTGGTAAACCATCAATCAAGACCTGTATGTATTCCACATCCAACTCACTGTGGGCTGAGGCATAGGGTGCCTCTACCTTCTCCAGTCCGTCCTCCACAAAATAGATCTTCTTTTGAGTGCGCAGATAAGAAATGGACTCTCTTACCATGATTCGTCGAATCCACCCTTCAAAAGAACCCTCATTACGGAAAGACTTCAGATTTAGAAATACTTTTAAGAATCCATTGCACATGGCTTCTTCAGCCTGAGTGAGGACTGGGAGATATCGTCTGCAGACACTCAGCATCTTGGGCGCAAACTGATCGTATAGCTGACGTTGTGCTTCCCGTTCGCCTCGGGCCGCCCGCTTGATCAATTTTCGCTCGTCTGAATAAAAAGTAATGACTTTCAAAGTGGTTTCTTATCGACTTCTATTGACATAGACGCAAATGAAAAGGAAATAGTTGCCTGACTGCCAAAAATAATTTGAAATTGGAAAGGTATTAAAATAAGAAAGGCCAGCGATTGCTGACCTTCTTCGTTTTCCGGACGGTAATACGGTTATTTTAGATTTCTACATTTACGCAGAATTTCCTCGGCGCGGGCGTGCATTTCTTCGGCTTTATTCAGGTAATAGTACTCGGTAAGCTCTAAGGATTCCTCTTCCAACACCGCCTCATCGCGCATGTAGTTGCTCATCGGCTCCTGGCTTTGTCCGCAAGCAAAGGTTTCATTTAATTTCTTCAACGCCAATTCATATTGCTTTAAAGCAGATTCTGCAGCGGTCTTAAAAGCTTTTTGTTGTTTTAGCTCTATCTCCCGTTTACGGGCCATTTCTTCAGCCATTTTTCGTTGTTCCTGCAATTCGCGGGTAATGGCTTTTTGGCGATCCAACAATTCCTGCTGACGCGCTTCCAGGTATTCCTGACGCGATTGAAAATCGGATTCTTGTGGTCCCTGATACTGACAACCATCCAGATCCTGGAGTAGATTTCCCGTAAAGCCGCGGGCTTTATTGACAAAGAAACGTACCTGTTCCCAGGAGGATTTCTCCATGGCTTTCTCCAGATTGACCCGAGCTTCATAAGTGGCGTCATAAGCGGTCATACAATCGCAGGACAAGGTCAATTCCTCCAGACTGGAAAAGGACTCGAGGGCTTTGCGTGCAAAACCTAAAGTAGCTTCCAGATCGGTGGAAACGTAGGCTTTATTCAAGAACAAATTAGCGTCTGGCGCCAGTTTGATGGCGGTATCACAGGGCGATTGCGCCATCGTCACAGCGGTAATGGCAAGCATAGTTAGAAGTAGTCGTAAGTTCATAATCAATGATTTGGGATCATAATTAAGCGCAATTATACGAAATAAATTACAATATACCGAATTTTTATTGTATCACTGTAAGTTATTTCTTACGTTCAATGACGTAATTTACCATCAGTTCCAAGGAATCCTTGTAGGGAGAGGGGGGATATTTGGCCAGCATATCCAGGGCCTGTTGCTGCAATTGGGTCATTTTCTCGATCGCATAGATCAGGCCGCCATTCGCTTTCACGAAAGTGATCACTTCTTTCACCCGCTTCTTGTCGCGGTTTTTATTCTTGACCGAATTGATCAACCAGCGCTTCTCCTTGGGCGAACAGTTATTTAAGGTATAGATCAGCGGTAAGGTCATTTTCTGCTCTTTGATATCTATTCCGGTAGGCTTACCAATGGCCTCTTCCCCATAATCAAAAAGGTCGTCTTTGATCTGAAAAGCCAGACCGATGAGTTCACCAAATTTTCGCATATGTTCTACCTCTCCGGTAGCATGAACCGCTTGAGCTCCCATGGCGCAGCAAGCGGCGATCAAGGTAGCCGTTTTTTGGCGGATGATCTCAAAATAGATTTCTTCGGTAATGTCGAGACGACGCGCTTTTTCGATCTGTAACAATTCCCCTTCGCTCATCTCACGAACGGCAACTGAAATGATGCGCAGCAGATCAAAATCGCTATTGTCGATCGAGAGCAATAGGCCTTTAGAAAGGAGAAAGTCTCCAACGAGGACCGCAATCTTATTTTTCCATAAGGCATTGATGGAAAAAAAGCCCCGACGCCGGTTGCTGTCGTCTACCACGTCGTCATGTACCAGAGTGGCGGTATGGATCAATTCAATCACAGAGGCTCCGCGATAGGTGCGATCGTTCACTTCGCCTTCTCCAAGCATTTTGGCCGTGAGGAACACAAACATAGGCCGCATTTGTTTCCCTTTCCGATTGACAATATAGTGGGTGATACGGTTGAGCAGCGCCACTCTGGAAGACATGGACAAGCGAAACTTTTTCTCAAAGAGATCCATTTCAAAACGGATGGGCTCTTTAATCTGCTCGGTGATTTTCATAGCGGCACAAAGATAGCCAAACGAAAATAGCCCTAGGTAACGATTTTAAGACTAATTTATTGTGACCGCATAGTACCAATGACTATCTTTGCTCCTCTGTTCGAGGGAATTAGACACATGAAAAGACTCTACTTCATTGTTTTACTGGCTTTTTTCCATGTTGGTGCCGCAGCTGCACCAACAACAGTCTTGCCTGTGTCCCTCGATGATTTCAAATCAATTTCCGCTACCAAAGCAGACAGTTTTGAATTTTTTGTAGGCACCACTACCCTAACCTTAAAGTGTTTGAAGCCACTTAAGACTATTGAAGTCTATAATGTGGTAGGCCAGCCGGTGATTCAGAAAAAACTAAGTGCACTCAAGCATGAGATCGACATCAGTTCGTTGTCTAAAGGCGTGTATATTGCCAAGGTGAAGTTTGGTGAGACCCTTAAGACCTTTCGCTTCATCAAGAAAAACTAATACTACTTACGACTTATTGGCCAACTGCCCGCAGGCCGCGTCAATATCCTTCCCACGAGATCGTCTTACCGTTACGGTAACGCCCGCACGTTCCAGCACCTGAACATACCGATCGATCGCTTCCGGATCCGCTTGCTGAAAGCGCCCATCGTCAATGGGATTGTATTCAATGATATTCACTTTACTGGGTACCGCCAGGCAAAAATCCAACAAGGCCTGAATGGCCTCTTCATTGTCATTGATCCCCTTCCAGACCACGTATTCATAAGTGATCCGTTTTTTGGTCTTTCGATACCAGTATTGCAAGGCCTCTTTCAAGTCGGCTAAAGGCATGTTCTCATTGAAGGGCATGATGCTGGTGCGCACCTCGTCAAGAGCGCTGTGTAAGGATACAGCCAAATTGAACTTTACCTCTTCATCGGCCATTTTTTTGATCATCTTGGGTACTCCAGAGGTGGAAACCGTAATGCGTTTAGGAGACATGCCCAACCCTTCTTCAGAGGTGATCTTTTCAATAGCCTTTAGTACATTGTTGTAATTCATGAGCGGTTCGCCCATGCCCATAAAGACAATATTCGAGAGCGGTCTGTCGTGGTACATCCTGCTTTGGCGATCTATAGCTACCACCTGATCATAGATCTCATCAGGATTAAGGTTACGCATTCTTTTGAGTCGGGCTGTGGCGCAGAATTCACAATTCAAGCTACAGCCCACCTGAGAAGAAACACAGGCTGTGGTCCGACTCTTAGTCGGGATAAGCACCGATTCAACAATAAGTCCGTCGTGAAGTTGAACGGCATTTTTAATGGTTCCGTCCTGACTTCGCTGCATGTGGTCTACCTCGATATGGTTGATCACAAAATGCGTTTCTAACAATTGACGCGTTTCCTTGGAGATATTGGTCATGCCCTCAAAGCTGTGAGCACCCTTTTGCCAAAGCCATTCATACACTTGATTTCCGCGAAATGCCTGATCACCCTGCGCTACAAAAAAATCACGCAGTTGTTCTTTGGCCAACGCCCGTATGTCTTTCTTCTTCATCGTCATGCTGCAAAGGTATTTGATTTGACCGGGAGTACTCACTAAAATCTATGCTATTCAAGTGGTGCACAGCGGGCCAGCCGGCACAAAGCAAAAAAGCCTCCCAAAGGAGGCTTTTCTACTGGTTTAGCTTTTTGACTATAGGATCAGCATGGCATCTCCATACGTATAAAAGCGGTATTTCTCTTTTACGGCCTCCTCATAGGCCTTCTTGGTAAATTCATGACCTGCGAAAGCGGAGGTCATCATCAATAAAGTGGATTTAGGCGTGTGGAAGTTAGTGATCATACAATTAGCGATGCTGAAATCATAGGGAGGAAAGATGAATTTATTCGTCCAACCAGCGTATTCATTAAGCGTTCCGCTTGAGGAAACAGCGCTCTCCAGGGCGCGCATGGCTGTAGTTCCTACCGCACAGATTTTGCGTTTCTCTTTAATGGCTGTATTCACGGTACTCACCGCTTTAGGTCGAATAAAGGCTTCTTCACTGTCCATTTTGTGCTTCGAAAGGTCTTCCACCTCAACCGCACTGAAGGTGCCCAAACCTACATGCAGGGTGACCTCAGCGAAATTGATCCCCTTGATCTCCAAACGCTTTAACAGGTGTTTGGAAAAATGCAGACCTGCCGTAGGCGCAGCTACCGCTCCCTCCTCTTTGGCGAAAATAGTTTGATAGCGCTCCTCGTCTTCAGGAGTTACCTCCCGTTTGATGTATTTTGGCAAAGGCGTCTCTCCTAATTCGTTGAGCTTATGACGGAATTCTTCATAAGATCCGTCGTATAAAAAGCGCAGCGTACGGCCTCGGGAAGTGGTGTTGTCGATAACTTCGGCTACAAGACTTTCATCTTCTCCAAAGTATAATTTGTTTCCAATACGGATTTTACGTGCCGGGTCGACCAGTACGTCCCAAAGTCGGGTTTCCGAATTGAGTTCACGAAGTAGAAACACCTCGATCCGGGCTCCGGTCTTTTCTTTATTTCCAAAAAGACGGGCTGGAAATACTTTGGTATTGTTCAACACCATCACATCTTCCGGCTCGAAATAGTCGATCAGGTCTTTAAAAAGTTTATGTTCAATCTTTTTGGTATCCCGATGCAGTACCATCAAACGGGATTCATCCCGATTTTCTGCCGGATACTCTGCCAAAAGTTCTTTAGGCAGATCAAAATTGAAGTTCGAAAGTTTCATTCCCATAGTGAAGTCGTCGTTTTTAGCAGATATTACACCTGAATGGAGCCCGAAAAACCTTTTAAAAAGCTTTTATCATCGAGCCTGGTGCTCCCCCGCATTTCAAAAGGTGCAAATATACAATCTCGAGGGGGGCGTTGTCAAGTTTTTACGGACTTAATTTTGTTTCCTTTTTATCACAGCGTTTTGATCTCCAGACCTAAGTGAGTGAGGTCATTCCAAAACTCCGGGTAGGATTTAGATACGACTTCAGCCTCTTCAATCGCGATAGGAACTTTTATCGCTAAAGGCGCAAAGGCCATAGCCATACGATGGTCCTGATAGGTGGCGATGGACACGTTTTCTTTAAGTAACGGACTTTTATGAAGATGTAGGCTATCATCGGTCACTTCAATAGCGCCGCCCAACTTACTGATCTCTTGTTGCAGTGCGACCAAACGATCCGTTTCTTTGATCTTAAGGGTATGTAAACCGGTCAGCTCGCAGCTCAGGCCCAGTCCCAGACAGCTTACCGCGATGGTTTGTGCAATATCCGGCGCATCCCGGAGGTTGATCTTCAAATGCTCCTTACGCAAATGGCTCTGTTGCCGCAGGGTAATGGTATCTTGTTCAAAGGTGGTCGTCACGCCCAGGTCCCGGTAAATTTCAGCCAGTACACTATCGCCCTGCAGGCTTTGTTTGCGGTAGCTTCCCAGAGTCACCTGTCCATCATCAGAAAGCGCGACCAAGGCGTAAAAGTAGGAGGCCGAGCTCCAATCTGATTCCACCGTGACTGTTTGGTCTTTAATCTGCTCCAGCGGCTCGATCACAATTTGATTTCCCTTAAACGCACAGTTGATCCCAATCCGATTGAGCAACTCTTGGGTCATTTGAATGTAGGGCACCGAGGTCAGCTTTCCAACCAGGTCGATGGTCAGACCCTCGGGCATGGAGGCTCCAATGAGCATCAATGCGCTGATGTACTGACTGCTGATGGTCGCTTGCAGTGCTACTTGCTTTCGCGAAAGCGTACTTCCCTTAATGAGTAAAGGAGGATAGCCCTCCTGGTGTTGATATTCGATCGTAGCTCCCAGTTCGCGAAGGGCTTTCACTAGCACTTCGATGGGCCGTTGCTGCATACGGGCACTCCCGGTCAGGATCTTATCGGCACCTTTATTGGTCGCGAAATAGGCCGTCAAAAAACGCATGGCGGTACCCGCGTGATGAATATCGACCAGCTTGCTTGAAGCGGACAAGGCCTGGGCCATGACCTTACTGTCGTCACTGTTGGATAGATTCTCAATGGTGAGATTAGGATACAGAGCCTGAAGAATAAGCAAGCGATTGGACTCACTTTTAGAGCCTGTGATCTGTAGGGAGCCCGAAAGTTGAGCGTTAGCTTTGGAAAGTTGGATAGTCATGGCCGGCAACTACTGATCTTTGAGTTTTTGATTGCTGTGATGCCGGTCGTGATCGCGTTTGGCTTTGAGCTCCAGCTTCTGCTCAAAGGCAGATTGCAGATCCACTCCGGTTTGATTGGCTAGACAGAGAAGCACAAAGAGTACGTCGGCCAATTCTTCACCCAGATCTTTCTCTTTGTCCGATTCTTTTTCGCTCTGCTCGCCGTAGCGTCGGGCGATGATGCGGGCTACTTCCCCTACTTCTTCGGTGAGTTGCGCCATATTGGTTAACTCATTGAAATAGCGCACACCGTGCTCTTGAATCCACTCGTCTACCGCCTGCTGCGCATTTTGAATGTTCATGGTTTTGCTTTTACCAAAACTACTTTTTCATTTTCTTTATTGACCCGTGTTTGGTAAAATTCTTTGAGCATGGCGAATTGATCAGGAAGAAATAATTTCCGATTCATGGAGAATTGAGCCGTGATTCGCAGCGAACCGTTGAATTCACCAATATTGTATGAGAACGAGCCCATGTTGTCAGGTAGGGCCACAGCCTGGGGTTCCGGCATACTTTCGACCGTAAAACCTGCGGGTAGTTTTATATTGATGCGCTTATCAATCTTAAAAGGCTGAACGAACTCAATAGGATACGTTCTATCACTTCCTTTCCATGGACTGTTGAAGACTCTTAAAAACAGCAGCGGATCTAAATATATTTTATCATTCATTATATCAGCTCCCCTGTTCAGCTTGAACTCATACGATTCTTCGACAGGCGCATCCAGTGCTTCCAAATGTTTCCTAGTAAATTGAGCAACTTCAGATAGATTATGCGTACTAATCAATCGTTCTACATGTTGTTCCGGCGTTAAAGTCCCCTTTGTTTTTCTATAGTCCAGAGCATCGAGCTGAGTGAATCGATGCATTACAATACCTTGAAGCGACCCATCGGGCTTCAGCTCGTAGTTCATCATGGCCATCTTGGTCGTAGGTGATTCAGGATATAGGTCTACCTCGAAAGAATTTCCGTTTTTCTCAATGAGTCTTCCCACCCAATTAAGGGTACGTTCTGGTAGCAGGTTAGGACTGCTCATACGTTCGGTTGCATCTAGAAGAATAAGCTCATCATTCAGTCGAACGGCTGCCAAGACATAATTAAATCCTTCCAGGGTGGGAATCACTGGAATTCCATGATCACGAGTACTGACTAAAACAGGATGAGCTTCCAGATCGAGCTTTTGAAGTAATGCGACCAGATTGAGATTCACTTCAGCAACGTTCCCCATTCCATTGAGCACAGCAGCCTCTAATCCCTGATCAACATACTTGCTCTGCTTTGAATTCCAGGCAATCGACCGCTTGATGGTATCAAAAGCCTTGTTCATGAGCTCTTTTGGACTACTGGTTCTGGATTGGATTTCATCAGCCCACTCATTTAAATGCCGGGCACGTTTTAGCTCACGACCAAATCGATCAGAATCATAAATCGTTTGGACTACATCCTCCCATTGATTGCTATAGCTTTTATAGTCGGACCCCGGAAATTTGGTGGCAGTAAGTTCGTAAATCACTTTAGATCGATAATTTTCCAGGTTTCCAACAAAAGTTTCTTCCCGAAGTCGAGGGATGTGCTCTACGGTATATTCTGCCACGACCTCTTCATATTCCGCTTTACCATAATTCGTTTGCTGGGTGATCAGCTGCCCGTAAGGATCGTTGGAATCAAATGATACATTCATCGTCCGCTCCTCGGTATATTCTTTGGGCTGCACCGGAAAAAATCCCTTAATCATCCTTTGAAAATGGAAGAATGAGGGAGTTTGAACTTTAACGAACTGATGAGCTACAGGAATATCCTCCTGAAGTACTACATCCTCAATTTTCCAGAACGGACTGTATACTTTGTACTTATATTCAATCACTGAGCCTACCTTTGCCTGCGGCATAACAATCACCAGCTCCGACCAGTGATCATTATGTTCCGTAATCAATATCCCCTCCTTCTGTAATTCTTGTTTATGTATGTTACCATCGGACAAGGTGTAAGTGAAGCCTTCAATATCGAGTACTTTTTCCTTACGAACCCCATCCCGATAATAAGCAATGATTTTAGTGGCGTGTTCCAGTCCTTCTTTAGTTAAGATTTTAATTCGCTCTCTGATCTCGGTGATTATCACCCATCCATCACTGTAGTCATGATCAAAATAGGTGTTTCTGTAGCGGTTCAGCAGCACTGCGTTTGCTGTAGAATCTTGAGGATATATAGTCATCTCTAATTCAGATATGCCCGCTTTACCGTAATCATAATTTTGGGCTTGAAGGGAACCCAAAAGCAACACTTTAAAAAACAAGACGTAAAAAAGCATTCGAAAGAGCATATCAGTTATTTTATTTATGGGAATTATATTTTAAATAATTGAAAAAAAGGGGTATTCAGTAGGTCTTAAAATGATGCCCTATTTTTCGACCATCAGCTTTTAAAGCTGATCTAACTTCTCAATTAAAACGAGACCAGATTCAAAAAGTTTCAAGGCATCGTGAAGTTCATTAAAGGGAGCTCCCTTGGATATCTCGTCAAGGTGCCGCCTTTACCAGCACTACTTTTTCATTTTCTTTATTGACCCGTGTTTGGTAAAATTCTTTGAGCATGGCGTAGTTAGAGGGCAGGATCACTTTGCTGTTCATGGTGAATTGGGCCATAACGTTCAGCGAACCGTTGAATTCACCAATGTTGTAAATGAAAGAGCCCATATTCTCAGGAAGCGCTATGGATACCGGTTCCGGTAAACTTTCTACAGTGTACCCTTCCGGTAATTTGATGTTAATGCGCTTATTGACCTTAAAAGGATGGATAAAGTCAACGGGGTAGGAACGCTCTTTGGCCTTAAAGGGATTGGAAGTCATTCTTAGAAAAATAAGCGGATCGATATACATCTTATTCCCAATTAGATCCACGCCATTTTCCACTTTAAACTCATAAGATTCCTGCACCGGCTCTTCCAGCGCATTCAGGTTTTCTCTTTCGTAATTGGAGGCCTCTGTCAATTTGTAGGTGTTGATGATGCGATCCACACTCTCCCCCGTATCCTGACCGCCGTAAGTCTTTCGAAATTCCAGGGCGTCAAGGGCTTCAAATCGATTCATCACCTTACCCTCCAAACTGCCACTGGGAGCAATAGTATAATTCATGATCGCATATTGCTGCTGAATAGACTGTGGGAACATATCAACTTCTATGGAATAGCCATTATCCTGGACCAATCGTCCTACCCAATTCAAGGTTCGCTCGGGCAGTACGTTTGACGGACATAATTTTTCAGTGGCATCGTAAAAAGTATAGGCCCCATTGATTTTTGAGGCCGCGATCACATAATTGAAGCCTTCCAGGGTTGGAACCAGGGGAATACCGTGATTCCGAGTACTGACGAGCACCGGATAAGCCTCCACGCCACAGGCTCGCAACAGGGCCACCAAATTCAAATTAATCTCAGCCACATTGCCCGATCCGGACTCATAGGCTTTTCGCAGTCCCTGATCAGCATATTTTCCTGTAAAATTATTCCAGGCAATACCCGACTTGATCGCTTGGAAAGCGGCTTCGCTCATTTCTAAGGCAGAAGTCGATTCCGACTTGATCCGGTCAGCCAAATCGTCAAGATGATTAGCCCGATCTAATTGTTTCCCGAAATTATCCGAGTCGTAGATAGACTTAACGACCTCTTTCCATGATTGACTGTAGCTCTTTAGACCTGTACCCGGAAAATTGGTTGCACTGAGTTCATAGAGAACTTTAGATCGGTAATTTTCTATGTTGTCTGTATAGGATTCTTCGCGAAGGCGCGGCATATGTTCTACCGTATATTCCGCTACTGTTTCTGTATAAGTGACCTCTCTGAATTGGGTTTTATGGGTACTGCGCCCACCATAAGAATCTGTTGAATTATACGAAACCTGCATAAGTCTACTGTCAAAATACTGTTTCGGACTAATATTGTAGTAACCCATGATCAGGCGTTGGAATTGAAAATACTCCGGGGTCTGAATTTTTATAAATTGATGGGCCACGGGTATATCTTCCTGAAAAACCAGATCATCAATTTTCCAGAAGGGGGAGTAGATCTTGTATTTATATTCGATGACAGATCCTACCTTAACTTGCGGCATGACCAAAGCAGTTTCTGACCAATGTTCGTTTACTTCTGTCTCCAGAATTCCGTCCTTGCGCAATTTTTCTTGCTCTATTTTGCCATTAACCAAGCTATAGGTTTTGCCGTCAATGGATCGAATATCTTCTTCAGAACGACCATTTCGGTAATAGCGAATCTTTTTGGTGGCCTGATCTAAACCTTCCTTGGTCAAGATTTTAATGCGCTCGTGCATCTCTGTAATGATGACCCAGCCATCGCTATAATCGTGATCAAAATAGGTATTACGGTATCGATGCAGCATCACCGCATCTGCGGTCGAATCCTGCTCGTAGACATTCATTTCGAGTTCTGCCTTGGACACCTCGCCATATTCATAGTCCTGAGCCTGTGCTAGTGAAGTGGTAAGTAGTAGTAAGATTAGGGGTAATCGTAATTTTGAATGCATACAGCTATTTTAAAGTAAATATCATTTTTTGGTTGTCGGCTCTAGCCACGGCTTTTCTAAAATCTCGATACTGATCATATTTCGCAGCTTCATAAGTTCCCTGGTTGATGATCAGATGACGAGATACCCGGATCTTGCCGTCAGTCAAGGACTCCACCTTGATCTGATAGCTACCAAATTCAGATTCTAGTTCAAAAGGATCAGGCATAGCTCCAATGGTATATCCCTCAGGTATTTTGATCACTACGTTATCCGTATCCTTATAGCCTCGATTGATTGCGATGGGAAAGCGGCGATCTTCGTAATGCTTAGGAATGTAATTATTTCTATTTAAGACATTGAACTTGACCATGAGGTCGTTTCCGAAAGCCTTCGCGTAATCCGGGGAATAAAAGGCGACGCGCTCTATATATTCTACTGCTGTTTTATCGTTGGTGTGTTCCATGTCTCGCAGGTCCAGGTCGGTGAGCCAGGGAAGACTTTCTCGGTAATATTTTTGCTGATCCTTTTGATCGTATTTCTCCAGTTCCGATCGATAGTCGTATTGAGCGCCACGGGTAAGAATTTCAAAATTCCCGGAGATCGCTCCGTCTGAGGTCAATTGTAGTTCTGCGCTGAGTTCTTGACTATTGGCAGTAGGCAAATAGGCGGTTGTCCTTTTGATCTGTCCGCCTTCGTCCATCATGACCAAAACATCCCGATCATCAGTAAATCCGGCTATATGACCAAAGGGCACCGTTTGACTGGTGCATTCCAACCAGTATTCTTCAGTTTCTAAGGGTAGATAAAGAATGACATGGTTCGCTTGCCCAATCGAAGGAAACTCCGGATCCATATTTTTCTTTTGATCCCCTGCTTCCACGTGCGCATAATAGGCTTTAATGCCGGCAGCATCCAACAGTGCCCGGGTATAATTCACCAGACCTTTGCAATCGCCATATTTTAAAGCATCAACCTCCTCAGCGTATTCGGGTTGAAATCCTCCAATACCCACTTGTACGCTAATATACCGGGTATTGTCCTGAACGTACTTATAGATGGCTCGTGCCTTCTGTTCAGGATCGGACAAGTTTTGTGTAAGGCGCTGCACTTCGGCTATG
This sequence comes from Flavobacteriaceae bacterium YJPT1-3, assembly GCA_029866965.1. Lineage (GTDB taxonomy): Bacteria > Bacteroidota > Bacteroidia > Flavobacteriales > Flavobacteriaceae > Croceiramulus > Croceiramulus getboli. The sequence goes on from CP123444.1 coordinate 378,730, forward strand.
GTCTCCTCCTCGAGGGCGTTACGTCCGGCCAGGATGTGCTCATTCATCCAGACGCCCAATTGCTCCCAGTTACTGACCATTCCCTCTGTACCATACAGTTCAAACTGTCTGGGTACGACCATCACTCGCGGACTTAATTCATCAATGGATGGGGCGAGTTCTTCTTCAGGCAAGGCTTGCGCACTAGTTAAACTATAGCGCAATTGTATGGGTGTATGTTCGGTATCGACCTGATACCCTTCAACGTTTTTTTCTTTAACGAGTAAGGAGAGCGACTCCGGATGATTGATCACATATTCGCTTTTAGCGACACTTAGGTTTGTCGCTCGTAGAGGATTCCATTCGGGAAATAAAGCGGTACTTTTAGACGTCCATTCCACCTCGTATTCCACCGTGTACGGATAACTGAGGGGGGCATAGTCCAGAACCAAAATTCGTGCATCCTGATAGAGAGTGCTTCCTCCGGCTGCACTGACGTCCTGAAAATCACGCTTGCGATAGGTCTTGATCTTTCTTCCTAAGGCATCATAGATGTGAGCCTCTATGTTACGGATATCGCGATCATCATCGTAATAGGCTTGCGTCTGTACAAAGCGATTGCCCATTTTATTGAAAACCGTGATGACCTTATGCATACTGACCTTTAAGCCGGTTTCCGAAAGATCGATCACGGTCTGTTCCTCCCGAACGGATGCATTGGCATCCTCGGTAAGCGTTTTGGGTATGATTAGACTTTGATATTCTTGGCTATTCGAGGAGAAAAAAACAAGAAAAGTAATAAGAAGCAGCAGGAAATTACTCCTCATAAAGAAATGTTAATGCTGGAAAAATACTAGTTTTTCTTTAATTGTAAAAATTTCCCTACAATCTAAACCCCTTTATTCTTTGTGTTGCGTATCTATTTGGAGCGTCACCGGGCCATCGTTAACCAATTCCACTTGCATATCGGCTCCAAACTTTCCCGTACCCACCTTTCCTTGAATCTTAGTCTTCAACATCTGAACGAAATATTCATACAAGGGAATGGCCATCTCGGGTTTGGCCGCTTTAAGAAAAGAAGGTCTATTGCCTTTTTTGGTACTCGCATAAAGTGTGAATTGACTCACTACGATCACCTCACCCGCTACCTGATCGAGATTGAGATTCATAGCTCCCGCTTCATCAGAGAAGGCCCGCAATCCGGCAATTTTAGAAGACAGCCAGTCGGCGTCCTCTTGGGTATCGACCTCGGTCACTCCCAGGAGCACTAGAAATCCGTGCTTAATGGATGCCTCGATCGCTCCATCAATAGTCACCTGGGCTCGTCGTACGCGTTGAATTACTGCTCGCATAATTCCTTAATGAGTTCCGTAAATGTCTTTCCGGTATTGATCTTCCTCCCCTTCCAGAATTTGCAAATAGCTCTCATAGCGACTCGCAGCAATGGCGTTGGCTTCCAATGCTTCCTTAACGGCACATTTGGGCTCTTCTACGTGCAAGCAATTATTGAATTTGCAATGTTGCTTTCGCGAAAAGAATTCCGGGAAGTAATCGGCGATCTCCTCGCGCTCCATATCTACAATTCCAAAGCCTTTGATGCCGGGTGTATCGATGATCTTAGCCTCAAATTGAAGATCATACATCTGAGCAAAGGTCGTGGTGTGTTGCCCTTGCTGATGCTGAGCACTGATTGATTTGGTCTTGATATCCAGACTGGGATCGATGGCATTGACCAGGGTTGATTTCCCTACACCACTATGGCCGGAAAACATACTTACTTTCCCACGCATCAGCGCCTTCACTTCTTCGACCTGTACGCCATCTTTGGCCGAAATTTCCAAACAGGGATAGCCCACCCCACGGTAAACGGATTGTAAGTAGCGAATTTCGTCCAACTCCTCCGATGAATAGGTGTCAATTTTATTGAATAACAACACCGCTTGCACCTGATAGGCTTCGGTAGTGACCAGAAATCGATCGATAAAGGTGGTGAAGGTGGGCGGATTGTTTAAGGTGACCAGCAAAAAAGCCAGATCAACATTGGCCGCAATGATGTGCGTTTGCTTGGAAAGATTAACCGATTTGCGAATAATGTAATTTTCTCGCTCTTCGATTTCTTTGATCACTCCGTACGTCTCATCACCGGAAGATTCCAACTCAAAGACCACGCGATCACCTACAGCCACCGGATTGGTGCTCTTGATCCCTTGTATCCTGAACTTGCCTTTGATACGGCACTCATACCATTCCCCGCTTTCGCTTTTGACGGTATACCAACTTCCTGTAGATTTATAGACGAGTCCCTTCAAATACTGCTGATTTATGCCTCTTCCATTCGAGCGATCTTCTTCTGGTGATTGATCGATTCCTGGTGAATCGCTTTAAATACCCTCAAGATGAATTCTTCACTCAAATTATGCTTTTCTCCTTCCAGGATCATGGCTCCCAAAATTTCGTTCCAACGCTTGGTCTGCAAGATAGCTACGTTATTGGCCACTTTTAATTCCCCAATGCTGTCCGCAATTTTCATACGTTTCCCCAAACTCTCGATCAATTGATGATCGACCACATCGATCTGCGTGCGCAGGGTGTTCAGTTTATTGTTGAATTCTGCCTCGGTGCCTTCCTCTTTTCTGATCTTCAGATCCACCATCATTTGCACCAGGGTTTCCGGCGTGATCTGCTGAGCCGCATCGCTCCAGGCGTTGTCCGGATCGTAATGCGTCTCCACCATCAAACCATCATAGTTCAGATCGAGGCCGGTTTGACAGAGATCAAATATGATATCCCGCCTTCCTGCAATGTGAGAAGGATCGAGAATGAGGGGAATATCCGGCATTCGATTCTGTAGATCGATCGCCAGTTGCCACTCCGGATTATTGCGGTAGCGCGTTTTCTCATAAGTAGAGAATCCACGATGGATCACCCCCAAATTTTTGACGTCAGCGGTATAGAACCGCTCAACAGCTCCTAACCACAAGGCCAGATCAGGATTGACCGGATTCTTGATCAGGACCGGTTTGTCCGTCCCTTTTAAGGCGTCTGCAATTTCCTGGACAATAAATGGAGAAACTGTGGTTCGCGCTCCGATCCACAAAATATCGATATCGTGCTTTAAGGCCAGATCAACGTGATTGGCATTAGCGACCTCCGTGGTAGTCAGCATGCCGGTCTCTTCCTTGGCTTTTTGCATCCACTTCAGACCCAGCGCCCCTACGCCTTCAAAATTCCCCGGACGGGTGCGTGGTTTCCAAATTCCGGCCCGTAAGACGGTAGCGTCCGTATCTTTGAGTTGATGGGCGATCTTCAATACCTGCGCTTCGGTTTCGGCACTACAGGGACCTGCTATGACCAGTGGATGGTCGAGTCCGAAGGCATCCAGCCAGTTTCTTAATTCTTTCTTGTTTTCCATAACCATACAAATTTACGGCTTGCGCCATTAAGAGATTCCTTTTAAAATGTTTTTAATGTGATTGGTGTTGACCATCTCGGCGTGTACCCCTTCAAAATTTTCAGATTCCATCAAGGATTTGAAGTGCGTTAAATTTTCAATATATCCTTCTAAGCCTTTGATGATATTTGCCCTATTCTGCTCGAAGATCGGGGTCCAGGTATCCGGATTACTTTTTGCCAGCCGCACAGTGGAGGCGAATCCACTTCCGGCCATGTCAAAAATATCCCGTTCGTTCTTTTCCTCATCGATCACCGTTTTTCCTAACATAAACGAACTGATGTGCGACAAATGCGAAACATACGCGATGTGTTTGTCGTGCGACTCCGGATCCATATAGCGGATACGCATGCCAATACGCTTAAACAGATCGAGTGCAAATTCCTGCAGCATAAAGGCTGTTTTCTCTACTTCACAGATGATATTCACCTTGCCCTCAAATAGACGGTCAATGGCTGCCGAAGGTCCGGAAAACTCGGTTCCGGCAATGGGGTGTGCCGCCAGATAATGGCGTCGCTTGGGGTGTTGAGCCACCTCCTCACAGATGCCTGCTTTGGTCGATCCCATATCGATCACCAGGGCCTGATCGTGCAGACGATCTAAGATCGCCGGCAATTGCTTACGCGCGGCATCCACCGGAATGGCTAAAATGACGAGATCGGCCTGAGCCAATCCATCCAGGGTCATGGTTTTATCAATAACCCCCAGGCGCTGAGCTTCTTCCAGATGAGCCGGATGCTGGTCCATCCCATAAAACTCGAATTCAGGTTCGATACGGCGCAGATCACGCAAAAACGATCCTCCAATTAAGCCCACTCCAATGCTCACCACTTTTTTCATTCGAATCGTTTTATGGCTTCCTGAATATCCGTCTCACTCACGCACAAGGAAAAACGTATGTATCCTGTGCCCTGACTTCCGAACACCGTGCCCGGGGTTATAAAGATGCTGTGTGTGTAAAGCAGTTCATCGATAAAGGCGTTGGCTTCCCGGCCCGGTGGGAGTTTAGCCCAAACAAACAGTCCGGCGCCTTCTCTGCTGTAGGTACAGCCTAAGCGATCAGCCAGTTTCCAGATCAGGGCGCGTCTTTTTCGGTAGGTAGCGTTCAAATTTTTAAACCAATTTCCTTCCGTATTGAGCACAGCTGCCGCTCCTTTTTGAATCCCGTAGAACATGCCGCTGTCCATATTGCTCTTTACTTTTAAAATATTAGCGATCATCTCCGGCGCACCAGCGACCAATCCCATTCTCCATCCCGCCAGATTGAACGATTTGCTCAAGGAGTTCAACTCCAGGCAATGCTCAGCGGCACCCGGCGTACTCAATAGGGAAAGAGGATGATCGTTTAAAATAAAGCTGTAGGGATTATCATTGATCAGTAACAGATCATTCGCTTTCGCGAAAGCGACCACATCCTCAAAAGCCTGAGCACTGGCCTGATACCCTGTGGGCATATGCGGGTAATTGATCCACATCAATTTCACCTTACTTAGATCTTCTGCTGCCAAGGCTTCCAGATCAGGCAACCAGTCATTTTTGGCACTTAAGGCATAGAAACGCGGATGGGCCTGAACCAGTTTAGTGACGGCTGCGTAGGTTGGATAACCGGGATTGGGAAGCAAGACCTCATCTCCGGGATTGAGGTAGGCCATACTGATATGCATGATCCCTTCTTTGGAACCCATCAAGGGCAAAAGCTGCTGTTCAGGATCGAGAGTTACCCCGTAATGTCGTTGGTAAAAACCGGCCATGGCCTGGCGCAATTCAGGCAAGCCCCGGTAGCTTTGATATTGATGGGCTTTAGGAGCGGTCAGAGCCTGGGTCAGTGCCTGGACGGCTTCTGGCGGCGGCGGAAGATCAGGGCTTCCGATGCCCATGTTGATGATGGGTTTTCCCTCAGCGGCCAATTGGGCCACTTCTTGCAATTTAGACGCAAAATAGTAGGTAGAGGTGGTCGATAAGCGCTCTGCTGCTGCGATCATGATTGCTGATTTTTATAGGTTCCTAACACCTTAAAATCGGGTGTCATGATCTTTAAAAGGGCCTCGGCCTTTTCAAAATGCGCGTACTGCTCGAAAGTCACGTCAACAAACATGGCGTATTTCCAGGGTTGATCAATTACCGGCAGTGACTGGATCTTGGTCAGGTTGAGTTTACAATCGCTCATCACATTGAGTACAGCAGCCAGACTGCCTCTTTTGTGTTCGGTGGTAAAGCGAATGGAGGCCTTATTGATGAGCTCGGCTTCCTGTCGACCACGCCGTTTTAGGATAAAAAAGCGGGTGGCATTCTCATTAATGGTTTGGATCTCGGCACTGAGGATTTGTAGATGATAGATCTGAGCGGCGCTTTGACTGGCAATGGCCGCGATGCCTTTTAAATGTTGTTCTTCAATACGGCGAGCTACATCGGCCGTATCGATATCTTCCACGAGTTTAATGTCGGGATAATCCCTGAAAAACTTCCGGCACTGCAACAGGGCCATGGGGTGCGACCATACCTCGCGAATGTCTTCCATATCCTGTCCCGGAAGCGCCATCAAATGGTGATGAATATTCAGGTAGTATTCCCCTTCAATGTATAAGTTGTACTCATCCAGTAGCGCATAGTTGGGCAAGATGGCTCCGGCTATGGAGTTCTCGATGGCCATGACTGCATGACTGCTCTGATCCTGCTGCAGACTGTCAGCAATATTCTGAAAAGTGCGACACTCTTCAATCTGGACCGATGACCCAAAATACTCCTGAGCCACCTGATGGTGAAAAGATCCGGCGATGCCTTGAATCGCTACTTTGGTGGCCGTTAAAACCTCTTTCTCTTGCATAAGCTCCAAAAAAAAAGTCCCGACTTACTTATCGAGACTTGAAGTGAGTGCATATTCGCTTACTTTCACAAAAGTCCCGTTTCTTCCTGATAAAAGAAGAAATAGACGCTACCGTGAAAATAAAACGTAGTTGACATTATAATTTGTTGATACTGCTAATGTAAATAATTTCTTAAAAAGACCGGGGCTCCCTGAAAATTTTTGCTAAATATTTAGTGATTGGGCCGCTTTAGCACCCTGAATACCATAATTTTCAAGAGAATTCTGGTTTTATTGATAAATTCCTTTTTGTCATTCCGCGGATCACGCTTATTAATTGGAGTACTTTTATTCCCTAAATTGCTTTCATGTCCATCGTAGTTTCAGACATCACTAAATCATACGGGCAGCAACGTGCCCTGGACGGCGTTTCCTTTCAAGTAAAGCCGGGAGAGATCACGGGTTTCTTAGGCCCCAATGGAGCCGGCAAGTCTACCTTGATGAAAATTCTGACCACCACCGTACTGCCAGACTCCGGCACGGCCGCACTGGCCGGACACACTATTGGAGATCAAACCCGAGAACTTCAACGTATCGTGGGCTATTTACCCGAAAACAATCCGCTGTACGAAGACCTCTACGTGAAAGAATACCTGCATTTCGTCAGACAAATTCATCAGGCAGGACCCGAGCGGGTGGCCGCTGTGATCGAGCAAACGGGACTCAGCCCCGAGGCCCATAAAAAAATAGGACAACTGTCGAAAGGATACCGGCAACGGGTGGGTCTGGCCGCCGCGCTTATTCATGATCCTGAAGTACTCATACTGGACGAGCCCACCACCGGTCTCGATCCCGGGCAGCTTATCGAGATCCGCAAGTTGATCAAAACTTTGGGAGCCTCTAAGACCATCCTCATGTCAACGCACATCATGCAGGAGGTTGAAGCCATTTGTGATCGGGTGATCGTGATCAAAAAAGGTCAGGTCGTAGCCGATGAGTCTTTAAAAGATCTGCGGGACGGACAGCAGCAACAAATTGTGGTCGAGTTCGATTACCGGGTGGAGGAAGTAGCCCTGCAGCAGATCAGTCATGTGGATCAAGTAAAGAATACCGGTGGATTTGTTTACGAACTGAGCTTTTCCACCCAACAGGACATGCGGCCGGTCATATTTGATTTTGCGCATGACAACGGACTGAAGATCCTGGCCATGAACCCTAAAAATCGAAATTTAGAAAGTCTGTACCTCGAATTGACCCAATCATGATCATCAGCTGGATTCTCTACATCTTAGTTGCCTTTTTTGTGCTGATCAGCTACATTCCGCGCTTGCGCAATCCGCATTGGGGCTTTCGATCCTGGGGATTCATTCGGGTGCAGACCCTGGTGGCACAACTCATCCTGTTGCCCTTATTATTGATGTGGGGAAGCTTTCGCGAAAGCGTACACTGGACTTTTGTCGGCCTGCTGGGATTGACCATTCTCTATCAGCTGTATTTGGTCCTTCCATTCACTTCCTTCTACCCCTCCAAACAAAAATTCCCCAAAAAGGATTCTTACCACAGGGCTTCACTTAAATTATTTACAGCCAATGTCCTACAAGATAATGACCGGACGGACGAGTTTATCTCGATTGTAAAACGTTACGATCCGGATGTGGTACTTGCCATGGAAACGGACAGGGCCTGGGAAAAAGCCCTGGACCAACTGGAATCTACCTATCCACATCAGGTCAAAGTACCGCTAGACAATTATTACGGGATGCATGTGTATTCCAAGCTGAGTTTGAGTGATACCAAAACGGAGTATCGGGTGGAACCCGATGTTCCATCCATCACCACGACAGTGCATCTAGACGGCGGCATCAAATTACGCCTGTATTGCGTGCATCCCGCACCGCCCAGTCCTACAGAAAATGAAACCTCTAAAGAACGCGATGCAGAATTGATGTTGATCGGTAAGGAGGTGCGTGAAGAGGATCTTCCCATTGTGGTGTGCGGAGACATGAACGACGTGGTGTGGTCACGGGTAAGTCGGTTGTTTAAAAAAATGACCAATATGATCGACCCGCGCATCGGCCGGGGCCTCTTCCCTACCTTTCATGCCGGCTATAAATTGCTGCGCTTCCCTTTAGATCATTTATTCCACACCAGCAATATCTATGTGGATAAGATGGAACGCGGACCCTACTACGGCTCTGATCACTTCCCCATGTATTACGAAATGAGCGTACAGGCCAAGACCACTACAGACAATGAGCCTGAGCTGGAAGAAGAAGAGGAAGAAGAAATTGAAGAGCGCATTCAGGATGGCTTCGAAAGTGTGCAGAACAAGCCTGCCCTAAGCAGCTAGTGCGGTGAAGCCTGCCCATGCTTATCGTCCAGAATGGCATTGGTTTCACGTCCACCCACTTTACCGAAGGCCCAGTTGATAAAATCAGGAAATACAGCCCCCCAGGTAGGCAGATCGTGCTTTCCCCCTTCAATCTCGAGATAGACGATATCTCCCGGATAGGAATATCCCTTCTTTTCCAATTCTTTGATCAGATCCTGCGTGTCGTCTATGGCATCGATGATTCCATTCTTATTCCGGTCTGCTTTTTCGTCCTCGGTGCCGCATTGAAACCAAAATTTCAGATGGGCCGCATGTGCTCTATTCTCGACCATATTTAAGACCATTCGGCTACGGTCCAGGTGATCCTGAGGATCATAGGCTTTATTTCTCCACCAGAACGATCCGCTAAAAACTCCCACCTTTCCAAAGGAGTCAGGATGGTTATATACAATGTCAAAAGCTGATAATCCACCCAGAGACATTCCGCAATAGACCCAGTCTAAGGGATCCGGAGAGACTTTAAATTCTTGTTTTAGGAAAGGGATAAATTCCTGCATGATGAAGGCCGCATAGTCTTTAGCCCTGGCCCCACGCCCTTTAAAATCGGCTGCATGCGCCAGACCGTACTCCTGCATCCGTTGATGATTGGTTTCTACTCCTATATAAATAAAGGGTTTGTTCTTTCTGGAATGGAAGGATTGGATGAGCGTTTTCTCCAGATTCATGGCGGTAAAATCCTGTCCGTCATTCATCAAAAGCACCGGGAAGGTTTTTTGGGTATTTTGATAGGAAGCCGGGGCCACCCAACGAAATTTTACCTTGCGGTTGAGGTATTTGGAAGGGAATTGCCCTTTAAGACTGATGTAGTCGAGCTGATAATTCATGGTCGAGATTGGGTGCCGCAAGATAAGGATTTCCTTAAAAAAGGACTTCCCTCCGGGATTTTTAAGTTTAGCAAAGCACTAACACTAATTCACTCAAAATCAATTATATTTAAAGGCATGGCAGAAATTACCTATTTCCCCTATTATTCCAATATCCTTGAGCGAAACATCCAGGTGGAGGTCACCGGGCACTGGGGGTATCCTATTTTGATGTTCCCTTCTTCAGGCGGTCAGTTTACGCAGAACCGAGACTTTGGATTGAATGCCTCGGTCATGCATTTGGTCAACGAAGGTAAGATCAAATTGTACAATGTGGAAACTATTGATCTGCTGTCCTTTTATGACGATCATCTGCCCTCTGAAGTAAAGATTCACAACTACGAATTGTATATGCAATTCTTAAAAACAGAGTTTATTCCGTTTCTGCAACGGGAATGCCACACCCATCGAATCGCTACGGCTGGAGTGAGTTTTGGCGGCTATCACGCCGCTAACACGGCATTTCGGTTCCCTGATCTGGTCTCTCATGTATTTGCGATGAGTGCGGTATTCAATATTCGAAATATGACCCCGCTGTCCGATGATATTCGCATTTACTACAACAGCCCTGATGAATTTATGCGCAATGAGGAAGGCTGGAAATACCAGCATATGCATATTGTACTGAGCACTTCCGACTGGGATATCTGTAAAGATAAAAATGAACGCATGGCTCGCATCTTAGAGGAAAAAGGTATCCCCTTTTGGTACGATGAAAAAAAATGGATCGCACACGATTGGCCCCTCTGGAAAATGGTATTTCCTGAACTGGTTGGCCGATATTTTAACTAACTAAAAAACAAACACATGACTAAGAAAGTAGGAATATTATTCGGAATGGAAGACACCTTTCCCTGGGCATTTATCGATAAGGTGAATGAGCTTGGAAAAGGCGCCATCGTAGCTGAACCGGTAAAAATTGATAAACTCCAACAAGGTATCGACTACGGCTACCACGTCATCTTTGACCGGATATCACAAGAAGTTCCTTTTTACAGAGCCTATCTGAAGAATGCCTCCTTGATGGGAACCTGTGTGATCAACAACCCTTTTTGGTGGAGTGCAGACGAAAAATTCTTCAATAATTGCCTGGCTTTAAGTCTGGGCGTCCCGGTTCCTAAAACGGTGCTGCTCCCCTCCAATGCCAGACCTGACAATACTTCTGAAACCTCCTTCCGAAATTTGGAGGCCCCCTTAGATTGGGAATACATCTTTGACCATATCGGCTTTCCTGCTTTTATGAAGCCTCATGATGGTGGCGGCTGGAAGAATGTATACAAGGTACACGATAAGGATGACCTCTTCGCAAGACATCAGGAAACCGATCAACTGGTGATGATGCTGCAGGAAGAAATCGTCTTTGAGGATTACTATCGGGTGTATTGTTTGGGACAAAAGTACGTCCACATCATGCCGTATGCTCCAGGCAATGAATTTCATGAGCGCTACAACACCCAACCCAAAACCATGGGAGCTGCCCATACCAAGCTGATGAAAAAAATAAAGGAGTACACCCTCACCTTAAACAAGGCATTGGGTTATGACTTCAACACGGTAGAGTTTGCAGTGCGCGATGGGGTGCCTTACGCCATCGATTTTTGTAATCCTGCACCCGATGCCGATCTCAACTCGGTGGGACAAGAGAATTTCGACTGGATTGTGGAGCACTCGGCGAAATTAGCCATTGAAAAAGCCAAAGCCTATAAAGGATCGACCAACAATAGCTCTTGGGGAGATTTTGTCAAGAATGCAGCCGCCCCCTTACCTCCAAAAAAACTACGAGTTGGATTAAAGACTGCGGCTGAAGCAAAAAAGACGGTGATTAAAAAGGCGCCGGCCAAAAAAGCCGCCACCAAGAAAACGACCACAAAATCGACGACGTCAACCAAAAAAGGCAGTGGTAAAAAGAAATAGTTGTTCCTAAATTCAATGCTAAGTAGAAGGCTTTTGCTAGGTTTCTGGCAGGCACATCATTAAAAAAATCATCCATGCATAAATTCACCCTGGGAATAGAAGAAGAGTTTCAAATTCTCGATAGCGACTCACTCCAATTACGCTCACAAATGTCGAAGATCATCGAAGGCGGACGGGTGCATTTGCAGGAACGCATCAAAGAGGAGATGCATCAGTCGATTGTAGAAATGGGCACTAATGTATGTGAAAATGTCAACGAGGCCCGGGACGAAGTGTCCTATTTGCGTCAACAGATCATTCTTCTGGCTAAAGAAGAAGGATTAAAAGTAGCCGCATCGGGCACGCATCCTTTTTCCCACTGGAATGAACAACTCATTACCGACAAACCGCGCTATGACGATATTGTCAATGAATTGAAAGACGTTGCGCGATCCAATCTGATCTTTGGTATGCACGTACACGTGGCCATCCCCAGTCGGGAAGAAGGCTTGGACATTTTAAATGTCGTGCGCTACTTTCTACCCCATTTGTACGCCCTATCGACCAATTCTCCATTTTGGGAGGCTCGGGATACCGGATTTAAATCGTTCCGGTCTAAGGTCTTCGATAAGTTTCCCCGAACGGGAATCCCTCCTTTTTTCAATAGCATCGCCGAGTATGACAAATTCGTCGACATTTTGGTGCGCACCAACTGCCTGGACAATACCAAAAAGATCTGGTGGGACATCCGCTTACACCCCTTCTATCCCACGATTGAATTTAGGATCTGTGATGTGGTCATGACCGTAGACGAGGTCATGTGCATCACCGCCCTCATGCAAAGCCTGGTGGCCAAATTGTACAAGTTGCATCAGAAAAATCAAACGTTTAAAACCTATCGCCGACTTTTGCTCAATGAGAATAAATGGCGCGCGGCCCGTTGGGGTATGGATGCCAAGTTGATTGATTTTGGCAAAGAAAAAGAAGTCCCTTTTCATTTATTGATGCAAGAACTGCTAGAATTCGTTGATGATGTAGTGGACGATCTGGGATGCCGGAAAGATGTCAATTATGTCTATCAGATGCTGCAGCAAGGCTCTGGAGCTGATCGACAATTGGCCGTTTATGAAGATTCCAAAGATTTAAAACAAGTAGCACAATATATTGTGGAGCAAACGGCCAAAGGCCTATAAAATTTAACTTAATTTTGCAGCTTATCTTTTGGAAGAAACCCCGCAACTTCCTTAGTTGAGGAGAGAATGATGGACTATGCAGACTGAGATCAAAATTGCTTTACTGGACATGAACAACGGCGAACCCAATGAGGGGATGCGTTGTTTGCGTATGCTCGCTGGTGAATTTTTAGCGGAACCGGACAGAACAGGTCATTATGATGTTTTTGATGTTCGCGCCAAAGGAGAGCTACCGCACCTGGTCGATTACGATATTTACATTTCATCCGGCGGACCCGGTTCTCCATTAGCCAGCGGCGAACTCTGGGAAAAGCAATATTTTGAATTTCTGGATGCTTTTCTACATCACAATCTATCACAACCAGATAAGAAACACCTCTTTCTCATTTGCCACTCCTTCCAACTGGCTTGTCGGCACTGGGACTTAGCCCGAGTAACCAAGCGGAGATCGACCTCCTTTGGTATTCTTCCAATCCACAAAACAGCCAGTGGTCAACACGAGATTCTCTTTCAGGGATTGGACGATCCTTTCTATGCGGTAGACTCCAGAGATTATCAGGTAGTCGGACCTCAGGACTGGAAATTGGAGACCCTGGAAGGTCGCGTACTCTGTCGAGAAAAAATAAGACCTAACGTGCCTCTTGAGAGGGCTGTCATGGCCATTCGTTTCAGCAGAGAGATTTTTGGAGTTCAGTTCCATCCCGAAGCAGATTCTGAGGGGATGATGCGCTATTTCCTCAAGGAGGAGAAGAAACAACAAGTCATCAAAAAGCATGGGAAAAAGAAATATCAAGACATGATCGATCATTTGGACGATGATGATAAGATCATGAAAACCAATCACACCATCATTCCACGTTTTTTAGCCTTGGCTGCCGCCGAAGTGGAAGCCAACAAGCTCGTTTCTCATGATTAAGGATGTACGAACCCAATTCAACCAAGGTTTTAAACAGGAACAGTATGAAGCCTTACTCCAGGAGGTCGAAGCTACCTTTGGAGAACCTTGCGCCTTTCGCATTTCAGAGACCCCGGTTTTCATTTCTAAGGCCCTAAGCAAAACCCTGTTTGATGCCTGTGATTCGCTGATCGAACAGATCTGGAACTTAAAATTGGAGCAGGTCAGAAATCGTTTTGTTCCCAAATCGCTTCAGTCGCCTTTACCTCTGGGCAAACCCCATTTTCTAGCGATCGATTTTGGTTTATGCGACGATGGACAGGGCGGTATCAGTCCGCAGCTGATTGAATTGCAAGCCTTTCCCACCCTCTTCTTCTATCAACCGTTCTTAGGTAACGCCTTTAAGAAATACTACCCGCAGCTCTCAAAGACCAGGCTAGATTATTTTTTTTCCAACCTCAATGACAAGACCTATGTAGAGGAATTACGCAAAGTGATTCTAGGGAAACTGGAGCCACAGGATGTTGTTCTCGTGGAGCTTTATCCGGATCAGCAAAAAACACGCATTGATTTTTACGCTACGCAACAGGCTTTAGGCATTGACATTGTTTGTATGACCGAAGTCTTGAAGGAGGGTAAGCAATTATTTCGCATCAAAGACGGCAAAAAAATACCGATCAAGCGTATCTACAATCGAGTGATTCAAGACGAGGTACAAGGCACCAAAGATCTACAAACGCAATTGCTGCTAAGTGATGATGTGGAAGTAGAATGGGTAACCCACCCGGATTGGTTTTTCATCATTTCCAAATGTATCATGCCGCTATTGAAACATAAAAATGTACCTAAGTCTTACTATCTTGATGACTATCCGGAGGATCTGGACTTGAGTCGGTTTGTATTGAAACCCCTATTTTCATTTGCCGGGAAAGGAATCAATCTACGTCCTACCGCAAAGGATATTGAAGAAATTGAGGATAAGAAAAATTACATTCTGCAAGAAAAGGTGACTTACCTCCCCGTCATTCAAACGCCTTCCGAAAAACGGTCTAAAGTAGAGCTGCGCATGCTTTATGTCTGGAATGAGGAGGAAGATCGCCTAAAACCGGTGATCAATTTGACCCGGATGAGTCAGGGTGAATTGATCAATGTAGGACACAATAAAGAAGACAGCTGGGTGGGGTCTTCCATCAGCTTTTTTGAAAAATAGCCCAGCTACCTAGCTTTTGTCAAGGCTTTCATATTGAATTAAATCGTAGCCCTTACTTCTGTCTTTAATTGAAAGAAAAGCTGACCATCTACTGCATATTCAAGGCTTTATCAATATCCAGTTCCTTTACCGAGGGAACAATCATATCCGGCTTAAAGGCATAGCGATTTAAGGCCTCTTTTTTGGAGACTCCTGATAAGGTAAGTATGGTCGTATATCCCAATTGCACCCCGCCCAAAATATCAGTATCCATAGTATCTCCAATAATAATGGTTTCACGGGCTTCCAAACCGAGATATTTCCGGGCTGCTCGCATCATTACCGGGCTGGGCTTCCCTACGGAGAATGCTTTGTGTCCGGTGGCTTCTTCAATCATGGCCACAATGGCTTTAATCCCCAAATTATTCCAGCCTTTTTTCTTTGGTGAAGGGTCCAAATTAGTAGCGATCAATTTCGCTCCGGATAGTACCATATCCACCGCGTCATTCACCATTTCTAAGGTAAAATTGCGCCCTTCTCCCACCACCACAAAATCGGGATTTCGATTGACCATGACATAACCTTCCTGGTGGAGGCTGTTGATCAGTCCCCCTTCACCCAAAATATAGGCCGTTCCTGAAGGTTTCATGAACGAGAGAAAATTAGCAGTGGCCATGGCCGAAGTGTACACATTTTGCGGTTGTATAGTGATGCCCATCGCAGCTACCTTATTGACCGTATCCAAGGGGGTTCGCTGACTGTTATTGGTCATGAATAAAAATGGTATTTCACGCTGCTGTAACGTTTTGATAAACTCATCAGCTCCCGGGATCAAGGTGTCGTTACCGTAGATAACCCCATCCATGTCAATTAAAAAACCCTTTTTCATATGCTATATAGAATTGATAAACTCCGTAGTTAAGGTACAAAATGCCTGGATGAAAACGAACGGTCGCCATACCATTGTAGTCACTGATTTACCTTAAACAAGCGATTAAATATTCTTAAAATATGCTTAAAATATCGTTTAGTATTTTAAGTATGTTAAATATTTATGTATTTCATCGATTTATTATGCTTTTTATCGTTGTTTACTAAAGTGTCGTAGGATTTTTTAAGTACATTGCTTATTCACCCCCTAAATCATTTGTATTATGTACACAACTACTCGGAAATGGCAATCAGCCACTCGTGCGCGTTGTCTTTTCACCCTAATGATCCTATTCAGTCCACTGATCACGCTTGCCCTAGATGCCAACAATTCCTCGACGGATTGTAGTGATTGTGATGGAAAAATAACCACCTTAACCTTGGAATACCTCGGCAACGAGAGTACTGCTTTAATTACCGTCAAACAAAAACAAGACGGGGAAGTAGTATTCAATGAACACGTTGAGAGCGGTAGTACGTTTAGCTTTACCGGAACCGATAAAAAAGGAACGCTAGGTACGGAAATTCTGATTTATGTAAACAATCAGCTGGACAGTCAGGTACATACTTCCTGTTCGGAGCCTATCGGACCCGGAACTCGCTTTGGCGCGTTTTTAGTCATCGAAGGAGCCAGTCGAAACGGAGGTGCCTTATGTCCCTATGAGAATGAGGATCCCAATGAGGAAGATCCAAACACAGAAGAATGTGGAGATTGTGACGGTAAGATCGACCAGTTGACCCTGCGCTATGAAGGTACTATAAGCGATGCCTCTATTCAGGTCATTCAGAAGAAAGATAAAGCTGTTGTATTTGACGGAATTGTTCAACCACAAGCGATCTTTTCTTTTTCCGGACAAGACAAGAAAAATACGTTCAGCACAGAGATCAGTATAGTGATCAATGGTAGCGAGCACACCCGTATTCATACCTCTTGTTCAGAGCCCGTGGCTCCGGGCATGACCTTTGGTGATTTTTACATCATTAGCGGAAGTAGCAGAAATGGAGGTGCCTTATGTGGCTCGGAAGAATCTTTGAACGGACTGGGAGGAACGGTGTTCGATGACCTGAATCAGGACGGCATCCAGCAGAATTCGGAACCTCGAGTAAGTGAGGTACCTGTTCATTTGTACGACTGTAATAACAATTTAATCAGCTCCACCACAACTGATGTGAACGGGGTCTATTCTTTCACCCAATTGGACAGCAGTCTGAATTATTTTCTCCAGTTTGAAGAACCCATCTACTACCTCTTCACCGTTCAGGACGAAGGGTCGAATGATACTGTGGACTCCGATGTGGACACCAATGGTTTCACAACCTGCTTTACCATTACTGACGATAGTTTCATCACAAATATTGATGCAGGCATCTATCAGCCGGGATCAGAAGAGCCTGAAGATCCCACAGATCCCGAAGATCCGGAAGACCCATCCACTTGTGACGTTGGAGTGAGCCCAGATCAAACCATCTGTATTGGTTTTGGAGCTACCCTTACGGCCACCGGAGGGGAAACTTACCTTTGGAGTAATGGCGAAACCACAGACACCATTACCGTATATCCCACAAAAACGACCACGTATGAGGTTACCATCACCAACGGGGCGTGTTCAGCCACCAAGAGTGTAACCGTAACGGTGATCTCGACCAATTCTTGTGGTTCGCTTTTGGCAGAACCAACCGTGAAAGTATATCCTAACTCGGTCACCGCAAAAGAAACGGTTAATCTGCAACTCGATCTAAAGGAGGACCAGGAAGTCGTGGTGATGGTCTATGATAATTTTGGAAGACAGATTCACCACTACGGAAAGAAGGGTTATGCGGCCGGAACTCATACGCAGCAGATCAAGCTGGATGCCATCGCACGATTGGATAGTGGCATCTACTACATCAAGATCGGCAGTGTTGGATGGTCCAAAACACTTCGAATCTTCGTAGAATAATTTCACAAAAACTTATGAACGAAAAGCCGGCCTTGCGCTGGCTTTTCTCATTTATATCGTTTAAAAAATTACCTTCCATTCTATCGTTATAGCAGCTATTTAACCCAAAAAAAGGGGGATTTCCTTGCGCTTGCGATTATGATATAAGTTTTAATATGTTTATATTTAGATACTTAGCCAGTATAAATAATGTTCGCTTCCTCCATGTCTCCTACGCTGTCGCAAGAGCGCGTTGATCTCGATCAATTGATATCCCGAATCCAATCAGTTACGGCTAAAGACACTCGTCTGATGGTTAATCTATTCGATTTGGAAAAACAAGAATTTTGTTTTGCCAATAGCGCTTTCGCGAAAGGACCTTATTTTTTTAAAGAAAGTAGCTGGAATTCTTGGTTTGACCATATCGTAAAGCAAGAAATGCCCATGATCAAACAAAAAGTCAATGCCCTCATTCAACGCTATGTCGCTAATAAAACTGCTCATCCCTTAGTATTACATTATCATATCTACGATACTGCACATCAAATGAAATGGCTGCAGCATACCCTACAAGGGGTTCGAACCTCCGGCCGCCGTTTTATCTGCAGCTACCTCTACGACTTTTCAAATCTGAAGCAAATTCAGAATTTTCTGGACGAAAAAGGCGGCGTCTTACTCAAACACGATGAGATCGCTATTTCTTGTAGAGAACAAGAAGTATTGCAATTGGTAGCTAACGGACTTTCCTCAAAAGAAATCAGTCAAGCTCTTTTTATCAGCGACCATACGGTGCACTCCCACCGCAAAAATCTGATGGACAAATTTCAGGTCCATAATACCGCCCAGCTCATTCAGAAGGCGGCCAAACAGAACATCATTTAATTCCGACTTGAGATATCCCTAAAAATAGGGATTGACTCCAACAATTTATACCACTACATTAGACACTCTCCAAGGCCGATCCCGGCCTCGTGATTGCATTTCCCCCTTCCCCTAAAAACAAAAGGATTCTGAAATTAAATCCATGTTTATGGAAGCTAAAGGTATTGGCAAGAACTTAAATCAATTAATTGGACATCTCAAAGTGGAGTCGCGTGACGAGCGCAGGCAATTGGATACTTTGGTTAGTTCGCTCGCAAAAACTGCGCAGGACCCTAAGCGTTTCCGCGTTTCAGGTCCCACAGGATTCATCGAAGATTCTGACCTGTATTTTGATGATCGCATTGATTCGGCTCGTCTTCAACAGATCGACCGGATCAGCAAACGTCTCGAATCGGACGAAGAGCCTCAGTTCAAGGTATTCCGACGGGAACTGTCCGTCAAGGCCAATTTTCTTCCTCAGGGAGCAAGCGATTGGAGCGCCGGGGCACGAGTTGATCACTCCGTCGGCCCTTTTCAGGGCGTGGACGGGCGTTCCTTTTGGTTCGATTTTTTCCGCATTGAAAAATTAGTCGCCCTGTACATTCAGGGAAAATCACAGCCGGCCCTTCTTTTTAAGACTAGAAGTGCTGGACGAGCGAGCACACTCACGAATGTTAGTGATCTTCAACTGCGCATAAAACGATCAAAGACCTACACCCTGGGAACCGGTAGCATTTGGATCAATTCCATCTATCTCGCACCTGATGCCCCGGCAGATACTTTTGTCGGACTTACCCTAAATGGCGGATCGATCAAACTGAGCAGCACGCCGCAAACCGTGAATGATAAGCTTAAGGTGCCTGCCAGCACGGTGATCACGCTTGATCTTGACCTCAGTCAACCGGAGCCTGAGATGGATGAGCAAGCTCCCTATGGAGAAGCGGCCAGGCAAATGCAACTCAACCTACCCGACAAGCTGGAGTTTCATTTTTCCGGAAATGGCAGGACCATCGATCATGTGGCCGACGCCCAGATTGAGGCTTATGGACAATCGCTGGAGACCACATTTAATGCCAATACACAGCCTTTCTTCAATCAGCCGTTACAGCGGGTCGTATTCCCTTTATCGAGTTCGACCCAATCCTGGACCATGGACTCTCCCGAAGCTCCTTTTAATACCTTGAGCGGACAGGCCACAGTCAGTACCGTAGGATGGGCGTTAGCGGTGAGCACAGTGGATATTGACGCGCCGGTCGAAGCTTCGGGTATAGGTGGATTGGTTCTTCAACTACAACAGGGTATTCACACGCAATGGAAGGCACTGAAAAACGGACCCCTGGCCTTGCAGCAACCTCAATTGATAGCAGAACCGGGACAATTACTCTGGACGGACATGCACCTGGGGAATGGCCATCCGGAACACGAGCTCCATCTCTGGCAGGATGAGCAGAATCCCATTGGATCCAGGGCGTTATTGCATTTCGCGAAAGCGGGAAATTTCTATTACCTCAGCAATGGCACGGGCAGCGAATTGCTTGCAGCACTGACCAATGCCACTTTGGAAATCGATCGCCCCTGTCAGGTAGACGGTTATGCCCCTAGGGTACGTACTCTCGACTCTTTGTTCGTACTCAGCGCCACCTCCACTGCCCGGCAGGTGTTTTTGTTTGATTTTAATCTGATCGCTGATGATTCGAACATCGACAATGAAGACCCCATCATTCCGGAACGCTTGGCCTTTGCTTTAACCAATGCCCTCTTCAAAGTCACCGAACCCAACAGTTGCCTGCTTTTTGGATCATTGGATCCGGACTTTCTTAAGATGGAAAGTGGCTCGCTCTATCTGGGATACGGCATGTATGAATACATACCTACCCTGCCTGACCCCTATGCCGCACGCTTGGCCGATTGCCCCAGGGCCACAAATTCAACTACAGGAGCAGCTTCTGCCAGTACCGGGAATGAGATCAAAGGACTCTTGCTTAGCCTGGTCCGATGGAGCCCTCCTCAAGACGATTCCTCCTTCGACCGGGTGGTCGTTTCCTTTCATTTTGTACCCAATTCACTGCGTTTTCTATGTCGGTCGCTCCAACCCGCTCCCCGGGATCCAGACGGCTCCACTCCATCTATAGCCGCTGACTCCAGTATACGCCCATTGAATTTTACAAACTCTAGTATAAGTGGTCTAGCGGGTGAAGACCATGAGGTCGCCTTTGCTTTGCGTTCCGCTTCTCGCGAAAGTAAGGCCAGAGACCTGCCTGATTACGGTAGTCAATGGGAGAAGGGAACAGCGCGTTATGAACGGGATATTTTTGCCCTACTGGATGTGAGTACCAACGCAGATCTCTTTGGAATTAGTTTTGACCTGATCCATCGTTCTCGCTTTCAGGTTGATCAGCGCACCAATGCTCAAGGCGAAGCGGTGGTCTCATTCTATCCGGTGCAAGTACAGGGTATGGATGTCATCAGTCCCGGTGCCAATGTCAAGGCCTTTACGGTACCACAAATCTCCTGGGAACCGGTCTTTAATCTCACTCCACCGGCCCCGGTGGCCGGAGATCCGGATGCCGGCTTCAATTACTATCCCGATGATGGCGGACCCAGTCATATATTAAACAATAGCACAGATGCTGTAGCCTTGGCACCACTGCCCCTCACGCAGTTTTTATTGGAGAAAAGAGCATCCGAAGAAGATTTTAAGGCCTTCTCCTTTTTCACCCTTCCTTTCGGAATGCGTGCAGCGGCCCTTTTGGCTCAAAACTATACCTATCAAGGGGCTAATCGCGATGGGGGTGATTTGAGTCGGGATACCGTGTCATTTGAAAACAATATGGAATCCGGCTTACATTTACGGATGGACGCAGGAGCTCCCTTTCGCGAAGGCGATACTAAAATGTTTATGGGAAGTACGGTGCAGACCAATAACATCCTCAACATTTTTGGAGCCCCTACCGGCGACAGCACGCTGGGCGGCAGCGTGACGGAGATCTTCAACAGTGAATTCTTTAACGATCCCAATTACCCTTTTGAGTTGTTCAAACAACGCGGGGTGCCCCTCACCCGGCTTGACCTGAGCGGTTACGGAGCCAGCTCCTTCAGCAATTGGTTCAATACCAAAGCGGCCATCGCCGAAACCAGTCAGGCGAAATTTGACATTTTCGTAGGCCGATGCAGCCATGAGATCATTCAGGTCAAAAGCATCCTCTACCCCTGGGCCATCCGGGTGGTGCGTACCATTACTCTGTTCCGGGTAGGCAGTGGCTATGTCTACCGTTTCGACACGGGATGGCGTGCGGAGAGCGATGGTAAATTTGATTTCCGATATCACGTTTTTGACGACAATCCGGAATATGATCCCATGAATCCCGATCCGGAGAATCCGCAACCTCTGCTTGTTGCCGTAGAAAAAGAATCCCCCTTAGACATCCATCCCGGATTGATCAGAGCTCTGTACAATGTGAGTAACATTGTGGAGACCGGAGAAATCGAGGCCTTCAACACCACGGCTACTTTTAATCCGCACTTAGACCCAGACGGCAAGGAGGTAGATAGTCCAAAAGAATTATTGGTCAATCTACAACCCGTCTTTTTTGATGCAGATATTGACATCGACCACCTGACTGCGGGGGGTGTAAAGAAAAACACCAACGATGGCCAAAAAGAGGTTGTACCCTCTAAACGCATTCTGGGTTTTGTTCAACTCGGACCTCGGGGTCTTCCGCTCAACCCTATAGCCCTTCGCCAACTTGTACAGCGCCAGGGGTCGATTGGTGGCCCCATCGATTGCGAAGTGAATCTGGCCAACAGCGATCAGAAAATGCGCCTGAGCCGATTTGACTTCAATAATTCCTTTGGCAGTGATGGCAGCTCCCCTATTTTCTCTGTGGCCGGTCGTGGTAATGTTTTGCTGCCCAGAGAAGGAAGCTGGAGTATGGTTCTACACGAGCGCGGGACAGGCGAAGTCACTCCGGTACCCGCCAACTTAGGGATTCCGGTTATACGCGAAGGAAAAATAATCGCCAATGGCGATGATGTCACCTTAGAGAAGCCTGTAGGCGATGTGCTTACGCGAATGGCCAATCCCACCGAGCTTCTGCGAAACCCGGTGGAGTCGACGATCAACTACGGGATACTCCAGAGCACGGATACCCAAAAAGCGCTTATTCTCACCCCTTCCTTTAAATTAGGGACTCAAAAATTACTGAGTAAAACTCCACCTTTGTTTGTCGATGCTTTTCGCATAGTCAATACCAAATCCATTTTTCCTAACATCGGTGCCGGAGATAACTTCTCATTGGAAACACTTGGAGAAGCCATCATCATGAAAAAAGGGGGAAGCATTCCTTTTTCGACCAGTGATTTGCAGGATTTAGGAGAAAATGTCTTAGAACTGATGGATGTACAAGACACCCTAAACGGGGTGGCTCAGCAGGGACTTCAGCTTATTCACAATCTGGCAACCTATCCAGAGAAGGTTTTTGATCTACCTACTGAATTCAATCTTATTGACCTGGGCGATGATTTCAGAATATACATTGAGTACGATAAAAAGAATTCGGAGGGCCAAACGGAGGCCTTTGGCGGACTCGATTTTGACATCAATTCAGTAGCCGAAAACTGGAAAAGCAAGATGAACAATATTGGCATCGTCATTGATCTGGCGGGCATCCCTAGATTAATGACCATTCGTGGCAACTGGGATTCGGAAAATGGCAAAGAAGCGACCTATCCGCAGCCGGACATCAAATTCTCGCCAGAATTACAGCCTCTGGTCGACTTATTAGAAATCCTGGAAAGTCTACAATCGGAAAACTACGGTGATGTTGTGGAAAAAGGTTTGCAGCTCGCCATGAGCAATAAGGCAAACAGTTGGGAATATAAATTTGAGGCCTCTAAGGAAATCCCGGTGATTCGATTTCCGTTTCCTGATGCCCTGTATAACGATCCCAATGCCCCATTCAAGCTAGAGGCTGGACTTCGACTTGGCGCCTATTTTAATGCCGCATTAAAAATTCCAAATGATGCTAATGACCTGCTGCCCAGTGCCGGAGGATTCTTAGGCTTTTATGCCCGATTATCCGTCATGTGCGTGTCGATATCGGCGGCCACTATCTATGCTATTGGTCAGGCCAATGTTGACATTGCTGTAGATACACAAATTGGCCCATCCTTACTCATGAAATTTGGTTTTGGTGCGCAGATCGTTATCGGACTACCGGTGGCCGGGAACGTGAGTGTACTCTTTGTAGTCGGGGCGGAAATTTTTATCGCCTCTACAGAGGTCAAGGTAACCGCCTTCTTACTCTTTGAAGGTCATGCCGAAATTCTAGGAGGTATTGTTGCCATTACCATCACCATTGAAGCGCAGGGTACTTACGCCAAAAAGCAGTTGGGTAACGGACAATCGCGAACCGATCTTCAATGTCAGGTCACCTTTGGACTGGATATCAGCATTGCTTTCATCATTAATATCAGTTTCTCTACCTCCTGGTCAGAACAACGTCAAATCGCATAAAACAGCTATTATGAATCCCAATCAGCGTTTATCCATTCTTTGCTTTCCGCAGTTCTTCGACGGATCAGAGCTTCATGTCAATATCGTAGTGATGCCGCGAGATCACAATCCCCTTAACCCGATCATCGCAGGGGAAGCACCTGCCATCCCTGACGCCGAAACCGCTTTCGCGGATGCGGAATTTGCATTCAACGCTCAGCGCATACAGGGCTTTGGCGTCAATCCATTACCTCAGCCGCAAGCTGCTGCTGATGGAATGTCGGTAACTACCCAGACTCCGACCAATGCCCGAACCTTATTCGAATCCATGGCGAACCACTTTGAGATCTTCAATTTGGACCTGGTCAATACCAACGCCAATCTGCAAAATATCCCCAGTGATCGACAATTTGAAAAGGCAAGACCAAAAGGAGTGACCGTCAAGAAGCATTTACCGAAGTCGCTGCGGGCGCTTCCCAATTTCGTAAAACCCAAATTGGAAAATGCCACGACTGACGATAGCTACCATTGTGCGGTCAAAGCCGGAAAATTTTATCCCGGATTTCAGCGAAGCCCGGAAACGGTGAATTGGGGGAAGGTCTTTGCTTATTTATTGAGACAACCCTTGATGGCCCGGGAAGCGGGATTTGTGTATTCGACCACCATGCCTATTGATGAAAATACGTATCCGGATGGCGGCTTCCTCTATTTCGACCTGGCGGAGGGCAGCAGCTTTTTTGATCAGCAAGCCGCCAGCGACGATTTCATTAAAAAATATGCGGCTCGAATCCCGGCCTTAACCCCAGGAGAACCCCGGCAGGTTTTCGCACCGCTGCTCTATCCGGTAGTCCAGGTGCATGACGGGAATTATGATGAACTCTTCATTGAAACGGCCAACTTTGATGATGGTTTCGCCAAAACCGTGCACTGCAGACAGCCTCCCCATCGCAATCTAATCGAAGAAGAGGCAGACGGTTCCTTCCCCACCAAAGATGTGGGCATTCAATTGTGCTGGAGTGAGATCACTATTTTGAAGTGGTATATGCGGCAATTGATGCAGGACTCCTCGGTCAGCAATCCAGACCAGCGGTTGGATGCTCCGCTGGGCGTGCTGGGGTACCTCATTGACGTTCGCCAACTTGCAGAAGAAGGCCAACCTGAAAATGCCTGGGAATCACTCAATCGAGTGGACAGTAGTGCTCCCTTGGTACTCGCCAATGACCCTAACCAGCCCACTTCTAGTCTCAATCTGGGCGAATTTCACGGCGAACTGCCCTATCAGGTGTATCCCATGCAACTGGACGGAACAGAACAAGCCACCGGCAATCTTCAACCCTATTGGCTACCCATGTATTTCGCAGCCTGGAATGGACATCATATGATTCTGCCTGATCCGGATGCTGCGACCATCTACCATACTACCGCAAATGTGGATGCTGATCCGGCTGGAGCTGCAGTTACCGATCCGGACGGCAATCCGGCGACTACAGGCACGGGAGTAAGCGGAGGAGCTCAAAATAATTTGAATAACCTCTACAATCCGGGTCCTATGAATAGCAGCTTGCGCTACGGGAACACCTATCAGTTTCGGGTGCGTATGCAGGATTTAAGCGGGGGTGCCCCGGCGATTGATCGCAATCCCATCAATGAAACCCCTACCGATATAGCCACCTGCCGATTCAAGCGCTTTGTAGCGCCGGTACAACCCCGCATCGCTGAAATTGAAACCGTACCTGATGCTCAAATGGGAGATTCCCACCCCATATTGAGTACTGATGGGCCAACTACCCTACCTGAGTTGAATATCAGAAGGCCCAAATTGGGGTATCCCGCTGTGGTCTATACCGGGAAGTATACTGACCCCGTTCAGCGCTTAGTAGACACTGCCAATTTAGCGCTCGATGTCGATCTCAATGATCACAGCCACAACGCAGAACATCGCGTAGGCCTGGGTATTGCTGATCCAGACGTCTTTGCGATTGAAATCGTAGTAGAAGTCGAAACGCTCAAATTGGATAAACTAGCCAGCGTAAGCGGACGGGAGGACTATGTGCATTTATACACCACCCAGCGCACCTTTCCTGCCATTGATGGCAATGAGGATAATTTTGAGGCCAATCTAAACATTCCAATCACTTACACGGATATTCAGGGTATTGACAAGGTTTTGAATACCGGGAATGAACTCAATCTCGCCGAAGACCTGGGGCTCGCTGATGACATAGACGCTCTCAATGAGTTGGTTCTGCCCACAGCACGCACTTGTCGCTTGACCCTGCGAGCGGTCTGTGAAGAGAAGGCCAGCGACAATGAAACCCAGGAATACTACGGGCTGTTGGATCCTGCAAACAAGCAAATGAATATGCGCTACGGAGAGCCCTTCAGCCTACTGGTGAGCAGTCCGTCGATTGATGAAACTGATCTGTTGGTGCAATCTGCAGGAGTGCCTGAATTGCAAGGGATCTTTATGCAACCGGATACAGCTCCGGCCTTTGACGGTACGCTGACCACCTTATTCTTTGGGGTTGAGAATAAACGCAAGGTACAGCAAGCCAACGTACAGCAGTTGGCCGATCAATTGCTGCTCAAGAGCAGCGGGTTGACGCTTAACGCGAAAAAAGGTAAACGGGTCGTTTTTGGCTGCTCCAGCCGGATACGCCACACCCTGGCTCCGGATGTTTCCTCCATCACCTTCGCCTCTAAATCTGATCTCTACAATCATTGGTTGTGTTGCATCAGCTTGGAGATTGACCGGGACTGGATGTGGAATGCGCTGGAGACCGATGCCTTTATAGTGAGACGGACCCTCAAGTACGTGCACGAGGAACAGCCGCAGAGCGAGAACCAGGAAGTGGGCCGATTAAAGATCATCCGTACGGCATCCTTTGAAGCTCTGGATAAACCGCAGCGAAATTCCACCCGACTGGTATTTATTGATGCCGTAGAACCTAAAAAACCGAGACAGGGTGGAGCGCCAGCATTCCCGGATAGTATTGAGGTCACCTACACCCTGGAACCCCAATTTAAGGAAGGCTATGCGGAGCAACGGGATGAACTCGAGCCCATCAGCATGATCTTGCCCATCACCACCCCTCCGGCTCAGGTACCACGAATTGCATCTGCCGGTATCGCGCTATCCCCCTATCAACGGGATGAAAACTATGCCAATACCGGAAAAAGACAGCGTGCGTTGTGGATTGAATTTGAAGAACCGGTGCTGGATCCACAGGATACGATCTTCGCCCGGGTGCTGGCCAATGCGCCCGATCAATTGCTCAGTAATAATCATCCTACCCTTTTTATAGCTCCGGAAGAACCTCCTTTACCCATAGCCGACGAACCCATCCGGATCATCACTCCGGCTTCCTCCAATGATCTCGCCGGCCTCAATGCTATGGAGCCTATGATCAAGAGCACGACCAGCGATCGCCATTATTTGCTACCCATTCCTCCGGGCTTGCACGCTCATAGTGACGAAATGTTTGGCTTTTTCACTTATGAATTTAGGATTGGGCATTACGAATGGCCTTCAGACGATCCTAATCAGGAAGCGGAAAAGGTCTGGACGACCGCCCAAGGTCGATTTGGCCGACGATTAAAATCAACAGGGATTCAACATCCTGCACCCGCCTTAAATATCATACCCAATCGCGACGAGAAAAAATTATGGGTTAAGGCTCCCTACGCGACCGCCGTACATCAGGGTAAAAATGTAACCGCTGACCCGCCCCGCACCGAGCTTTGGGCGCTATTGTACGCTCAGGTCAAGCAGGCCGACGGACTTGATTATCGCAATATTCTTCTGGACGACCGGCCGTTGAGTTGGCGAGTTCGCATCAATCCCCGTCCGGAGAGAAGCTTTCGCGAAAGCTATAGCAAGCAAGACCTGGATTTATTAAATAAGCTGACCTTTAAAATCGAGAAAGGGGCTGCTGAACTCGTAGATCAGGAGAGTCTCTTTGAATTGGTCGATTTTTCTAATCGCAGTAAAAGTGCCACCCGATTTGGCACCACGGCCTGGAAGAACAAAACGGTGTTGCAATTATTGGCGCAATGT
Source organism: Flavobacteriaceae bacterium YJPT1-3 (assembly GCA_029866965.1). Taxonomy (GTDB): domain Bacteria; phylum Bacteroidota; class Bacteroidia; order Flavobacteriales; family Flavobacteriaceae; genus Croceiramulus; species Croceiramulus getboli. The sequence goes on from CP123444.1 coordinate 406,649, forward strand.
GGCTTACCGGATGATTCGCCCTTGAGTGTATTGGTCGTGGAAGTACTTCCTCAGATTACCGATATCTATGAACACATCAGCGAGTTAGAGCGGCCCACCGTCGCACAGGCTACTTTTGATATTTTGGCAGAGCAACAACAAAGCGAATTTGCCCAGGATTATGTGAAACGCACAAGTAGGCGTGGCAATCAATCGGCAGCTTCTCAAGTGCGTACCGGACCGAGTCCGGTAAATGAACGGCTGGGACATCATCGCATTTTAAGGGTATCCAATTTGGTGGCCGTTCCGGAAGTCTGTTGTACAGAATGCTAAACGAGCTCAGGATTTGAGTAAAGGTTTCTAATGATTCTAGTTGCTGATGGCCTAAATCTTATGTTTTTCGTAACAGTCCGCTGAAGTCCTAATGAATATCTTTTCCAGGTGAGAAAAGTAATTGGTATTGTAGTAGGGCTGCTGTTGCTCGGAATTGTAGGATTCTTTGGATTGGAATGGTATGCTAAAGATCGATTGCAGACGCTGCTGAAGGAGGACTTACCCCCACGCACCCAACTGGATTATAAGGAGCTAAAAGTCTCTCTTTGGAATGGAGATGTTTTCTTGACCCATGCGCAATTGGACATTGCCCGTGAAGACTCCTCTCCTTCGGTGAAAACCTCCTGGAAGGAGCTGCGATTAGAGGGATTCAAGCATTGGACATACCTGACGACAGACAGCATCCATTTTTCCTCGATGGCGGTGACTGAGGGCCAGATCATCTACTACAATCTGGATCACGCAAAATCGGAAAACGAGACAATCCAATTCGGTAAACATGTTTATATAGATAGCGTAACCCTGGCTACCGCTTTGGAAATACGTACTTCGCAAGACTCCGTAAGCTTGCAAACACCGTCCATCCATCTGACATTGAGCCAGTTCTTTTTGGATGAACAAACATTAAATAAAACAGTACCCTTTTCCTGGGAGCAGACATCAATTAAAACGGATTCCCTGAGAATAGCTCTAAATACCTATGACTCCTTCTTTGTCGATGAGCTGTCCTTCGATAAGGATCGATTAGACTTAAATAAAGCTTCTATCAGAACCAATTATGACCGAAGAACGCTGACCCAAATGATCGATACGGAGCGGGATCATCTTGATTTTACCATGCCGGAGGTATCCTTAAAAGGACTTCAGGTTTCCTTAGATCAAGAGGATTCACTTCAGATTAGAAGCCATGCCCTTGACCTAATCGATCCTGAACTGATCATCTATAGAAACCGACTCGTCGCTCCCAATACAGCAACCAAGCCTTTGTACGGCCAAATGCTTAGATCATTACCTTTTGGTCTGCAGATCGATTCGACCACAATTCAGAATGCTTCAGTTCAGTACGACGAACGCGATCATCGCGGTGGCCAGATCGGTAGCATTTCCTTTAGCGATCTGAACGCGACCATAGTGCATTTGGGCAACACCTACAAAGGCACGGAAGGTCCTACCCGTATTGCAGTAGAAGGCGTATTCATGAATGATGGCGTACTGGAAGTGGATTGGAATTTTGATGTGCTGGATCAACAGGAGAAATTCCGGTTTAAAGGTTCGCTAAGTGGATTGAAAGCATCAGAATTGAATGCCTTTACCGTACCTAATCTGGATGTTGCTCTGGAGGGCAGCCTACGTAAAGTCTATTTTGATATTTCTGGAAATGAGAACGCCTCATTGACCCACATGCGTATGGACTATGATGACTTCAAAGTCAACATTCAAGGGGAAGGGCAAAAAAAGAAATGGCTGAAATCAATCATCACCAACATCTTTATCGCTTCCGATTCCGAAAGCTGGGGAGATGAAGAATTTAGAAAAGGAAAAGGGGAGGTAGCGCGGGAGAACAACAAATCTTTTTTTCATTTTATCTGGCTGAGTCTTAAAAGCGCACTGAGAGACACCATGACTTAATTACACTACCATGCCTGAATTACCCGAAGTACACGGATACAAAACCTACATCGACAGCACCAGCCTGCACCAGAAGATTGTTGGATTGGACTGCAGAGATGAGCGCCTGTTAAAGCAGCCATTCAATGATTTTAAAGAACATTTAATCGGTCAGTCATTGACCTCCACCCGACGCATCGGTAAATATCTCTTTTTGGAAACCACAGGTTCCCGGGTGCTGATCATGCACTTTGGGATGACCGGAAGGCCCAACTATTACAAGTCGGCAGACGACCGACCCCAATACGGGCATATTGAGCTTTCCTTTGAGAACGGCTTTCATTTCGCCTTTGAAAACAAACGAAAATTTGGCTGGTGGGATTTAACTGAGACGATCGAAGATTACAAAAAGGAGGTGGGTCTCAGTGATGACGCCAGGGAGCTCACGCTAGAGCAATTTAAGGATAGTTTGCTTTCGCGAAAAACCCACATCAAAAAGGTACTTTTAGATCAAGGGGTTTGTGCTGGGGTAGGCAATTGGATGGCAGATGAAATACTCTACCAGGCCCAAGTACATCCCAAAGAAAAAGTGGAAGATATGGATCAAAGTACCATTGAAAAGGTATTTAAAGCCATGCAGGAGGTCATTGAGACCGCCATTAAACACGACGCCCACTACAGCGACTTCCCGGAGCATTATTTGATGCATTTCCGAAAGGAAGGGGCCAATTGTTATCACACCCAGGGAACTATCGAAAAAATCAAGGTGGGAGGTCGGTCTACCTATTTCTCGCCCAAGTGGCAAGACAAATAAATTTTGTAATTTTCAGCTAATGAAAAAAGGTGTTCACCAAATAGCAGCGGTCTTGATGGCTTGTGTAGTGCTTTTCACTACTCAATCCTTTGCGGTGAATATGCACTACTGCGGCAACACTATAGTTGACGTGGCTTTATGGAGCTCAGCCAAGGGTTGTGGTATGGAGCAACTGCAGAAGTCAACGCCTTGCGAAGATCCCTCCATGACTTTAGAATCCTGTTGTAAGGATCAAAAGATCGTAAAAGAAGGACAAAACGACCTCAAGTCCTCCCTGGATACCATCGCCTTTGAAAAACAGACTTTAATGCCTGTGCTGTTTTTTGGCACAGCTCCCCTATCAACAACGCTTGTTGATCCTAAACCGGCCTTTAAAGCCTACTCACCCCCCTTCTTAGAACGCGACATTCAGATCCTTTACGAGACCTATCTTATTTGATTTTTTGACAGTAACTAGATGATCCTTGTGCAACTAGCACCACGGATTTACTGCGGAATGGCCTACACCTTTAGGCAAAACTGTACTATAACTAGTAATCCCACGCTTCTTAACGGTCTAAAATCAATACTATGCTGAACAAAAGCATAAAATTCCTCATCGAAAATAAACTGGTCGCCTTTATCTTTCTGGCTGCCTGTATTGGCTTTGGCCTGGTTTACGCCCCGTTCAATTACAACCTGGAGGTGCTGCCCAATGATCCGGTAGCAGTTGATGCCATACCGGATATTGGAGAAAATCAACAAATTGTCTTTACCGCCTGGCCGGGGCGCTCTCCACAGGACATTGAAGATCAGATCACCTATCCGCTTACCACTTCGTTGCTGGGTATTCCGGGGGTCAAGACCATTCGAAGCTCCTCCATGTTTGGCTTTTCCAGTATCTACATCATTTTTGAAGAAGATATTGAGTTCTATTGGTCCCGCAGCCGTATTCTGGAAAAATTAAACTCCCTTCCTGCCGGCTTACTTCCCGCCGGAGTGAATCCTTCCTTGGGCCCGGATGCCACAGCTTTGGGGCAAATCTTTTGGTACACTTTAGAGGGCCGCGATAAGCAAGGAAAGGTTACCGGAGGCTGGGACCTGCAAGAGCTACGCAGCATACAGGATTACTACGTGAAATATGGTTTAGCCGCTGCCGGCGGGGTGAGTGAGGTGGCTTCCATTGGGGGCTACGTCCAGGAATATCAGGTAGATGTGGATCCCGAGAAAATGCGGCAGTACGACATTGGATTGAAGGAGGTGGTAAGCGCGGTCAAAAACAGCAATCAGGACATCGGTGCACAAACCCTGGAAATCAACCAGGCGGAATACCTGGTACGCGGTTTAGGCTACGTCAAGTCCATCGAAGACATTAAAAATGCCGTAGTCATTTCTAAAAATTTCACCGCCATAAAGATTAAAGACATCGCCCGGGTACATTTGGGCCCTGCCGCCCGACGTGGGATTTTAGATAAGGAAGGTGCTGAAGTCGTTGGTGGCGTTGTAGTCGCCCGCTATGGAGCCAATCCCATGGAAGTGATCAATAACGTCAAGGATAAAATCGCCGAGATCAGCGCCGGTCTACCTTCAAAAACTTTAGACGATGGACGGGTCTCTCAGGTGACTATCGTTCCTTTTTACGACCGGACCCAACTCATACAGGAAACCCTACACACGCTAAACGAAGCCCTCACTCTGGAAATTTTGATCACCATCCTGGTCATCATCGTCATGGTGTTTAACCTTCGCGCTTCTGTATTGATCTCGGGCCTATTGCCGGTAGCCGTACTGATGGTGTTCATCAGCATGAAACTCTTTCAGGTGGATGCCAATATCGTCGCCCTTTCGGGGATAGCGATTGCCATAGGGACCATGGTGGATGTGGGGGTCATCCTGGCAGAAAACATCATTAGGCATCAGGAGGATGACCAGCTTCGCTTAGACGAAAAAGGTACGCTCCTGAATGCCAACGAGCTCATCTATAATGCGACAGCAGAAGTTTCCGGAGCCATTCTTACGGCCGTCCTGACCACCGTCGTTAGTTTTCTACCGGTGTTTACGTTGATTGGTGCAGAAGGAAAACTATTCAGTCCCCTGGCGTTCACCAAAACCATGGCCCTGGTGGCTGCCCTGCTTATTGCCTTGTTCATCATTCCACCCCTAGCTGCGCTCTGGTTTAAAAAGACTCAGCCACGGAAAAGACTGATTTTGATTGTTAACGGACTGCTCATCTTGAGTGGTATTGTGACCTTGTTTTTTGGGTATTGGATGGGCTTAGCGCTGATCGCTTTCGGGGCCAACCAAGGGTATAGCAGCTGGAGTACTCGCAAAAACTATAGCATCTCTGTTTCCGGATCTGATAAAACGCTAACGGTCACGGCGGTCAATCTGATCATCGCAGCCACCACCATCGTCCTGTTACTAGCAGCCTATTGGAGACCCTTAGGTTTTGACCGCAGTTGGGGAATCAATCTGCTCTTTGTGTTTTTGTGCTGCTTTGGAATTTTGGGAGTCTTTACCCTCTTGAGAAATTACTATGATCGTATACTCCACTGGGCGCTGGAACATCGCGGACTGTTTCTGATCATCCCTACCACCTTATTTATTTTAGGAGTGCTCATAATGCAGCGTACCGGCAAAGAATTTATGCCGGCGCTTAATGAAGGTTCCTTTTTATTAATGCCTACCTCCTTACCTCATGCCGGTGTGGAGGAGAATAAGCGAGTCCTCCAACAACTGGATATGGCCGTGGCTTCCTTACCCGAGATCGAAACGGTGGTCGGTAAGGCCGGTCGAACCGAATCTGCCTTAGATCCGGCTCCCCTCTCCATGTATGAGAATGTGATCCAGTACAAAGCAGAGTTCATGCACAATGAAGACGGGAAACCGCAGCGCTATCGAGTGAATGAAGACGGACTCTTTGTGCTCAACAATGAACGATACGTCCTCAATCCCAATAATCCGGTGACCAATGAAGCCAACTATTCCCCCAGCCAACTGCAAGGCTCTGCTACCCGAGCGGAATTGATCCCGGATGAAGACGGACTCTACTATCGAAATTGGCGACCGGAGATTCAAAGTCCGGATGACATCTGGAATGAAATTGTGAAAGTGACCAAGCTACCCGGAGTGACCTCAGCGCCCAAACTTCAGCCCATTGAAACCCGACTGGTCATGCTACAAACCGGAATGCGAGCGCCTATGGGCATTAAAGTGCAAGGGCAGAATCTCGAAGACATTGAAGCCTTTGGACTTCAATTGGAAGACTTACTGAAACAGGTGGAAGGGGTGAAAGAACAAGCAGTTTTCGCTGATCGCATTGTGGGGAAGCCCTATTTGTTGATCGATATTAAAAGAGATCAATTGGCGCGCTACGGAATCTCCATCATGGACGTGCAGGAAATCCTCCAGATAGCGGTAGGTGGCATGCCGTTAACCCAAACGGTAGAAGGTCGAGAACGCTATACGATTCGGGTGCGCTATCCACGAGAATTAAGAGACAATCCGGCCGATCTGAGGGATATTTATGTTCCTGTAGCCCAAGGCAGTCCGGTACCATTAGGCGATCTGGTAGACATTCGTTACGAAAAAGGACCCCAGGTCATTAAAAGTGAGAATACTTTTTTAGTAGGCTACGTGCTCTTTGACAAGCAGGATGGGTTTGCAGAGGTGGATGTGGTCGAGAATGCCCAGACTTATATTCAGAATCAGATCAATAAAGGAGACCTAGTCGTTCCTGCGGGAGTTAGTTACGAATTTACAGGAACCTATAAGAATCAGGTACGCGCGGAAAAAACCCTTGCCGTAGTGGTACCGCTCTGCTTGATCATCATCTTTCTTATTTTGTATTTTCAATTCAAATCGGTCACTACCTCGCTCATGGTTTTTACCGGAATCTCCATCGCCTTTGCTGGTGGTTTTGTGATGATCTGGCTTTACGGACAGGACTGGTTCTTGAATTTTAGCCTTTTTGGTGAAAATCTGAGGGAGCTGTTCAATATCAACACGGTCAATCTAAGTGTGGCCGTCTGGGTAGGTTTTATTGCCTTATTTGGAATTGCAACCGATGATGGAGTGGTGATGGCCACCTACCTGACCCAAACCTTTGATAAAGAAAAACCAACTTCTCAAACCACTATACGCCAGGCTACCCGGGAGGCTGCAGCTAAACGGATTCGACCTTGTTTGATGACTACGGTGACCACAGTGATCGCCTTATTGCCGGTACTCACTTCTACCGGAAAAGGTAGTGATATCATGATTCCCATGGCCATTCCCATAGTGGGTGGGATGCTGATCGATGTGACCTCCTACTTTTTGTTGCCCGTGCTGTATAGCTGGCGAGAGGAGTTGAAAGTAAAACGAGGAAAGTGAACAGTGAAAAGTGGAAAACTAAAAGCGAAAAATTGAATGGCTATTAAAAGAAGTGTATTGAAGGAGAAAAGCTTTGATTTCGCAGTGAAAATGGTGCAGTTGTCCAAACAATTGAATCTGCAAAAAGAATTTGTTTTATCACGTCAGCTATTAAGAAGCGGCACTGCCGTGGGAGCTTTGATTCGAGAGGCTGAATTTGGTGAAAGTAGGGCAGATTTTGCTCATAAAATGAATGTTGCACTAAAAGAAGCTAACGAAACTCTATACTGGATTGATTTACTCATAGCATCGGAAAAACTAAGCAGCGACCTGGTTAAAGCCGAGAACGCTCTTGCTAAAGAGATCATCGCCATGCTGGTTTCTACGCTAAAAACCGTTAGAAAATGAAAAAAGCATATACCGAATTCCAAAAAAATAAGCTGTACCAATTATGGTGCAAGGCTTATTTTTAGTTTTTCACTTTTAGCTTGTCACTCTTTAGCGGCACAAGAACTCCAATCCTATATTCAAGAAGCCGAATTGAACAATCCGGAGATTCAGGCGCTGGAATGGAAATACCAGGGTACCCGGGAAAAGGTCAATGAGGCTCAGGCGCTACCCAACACTTCCGTAAGCGTAGGCTACTTTGTGAGCGAACCCGAAACCCGTACAGGCGCGCAGGTAGCCCGTTTTTCCGTATCCCAAATGCTGCCCTGGTTTGGTACCATCACTGCCCGGGAACAATACGCCAATGCCATGGCGGAAACCGAATTCGTCGCTCTAAGCATCGCCAAGCGAAAACTGGCATTGACCGTAGCTCAATCGTATTATGAGTTGTATGCCTTACAGGCACAGGAAAAGGTGCTCCAAGAGAATATCGAGCTACTGGAAACCTACGAACGTCTGGCGTTGACTGCGGTTGAAGTCAACAAGGCCTCAGTGGTTGATGTATTGCGCCTACAGATCCGTCAGAATGAATTAGAGCAGCAGCGTCAAGTCTTGCTGGAGGACTATAAGGCCGAACAAATCCAATTCACTAATTATTTAAATCGGCAGGAGGATCAACCGATCAACGTGGTGTCTGAACTCATCCTCCCGGAAACAGATCCTCTGGAAGGGAATGACCAGCTTGCTCTGCATCCCGAATTGCTTCAATACGACCGTCTCTACGAATCGGTAGAGCAGTCGGAACTCGTCAATCAAAAAGAAGCAGCTCCCAGCCTGGGCTTGGGTCTGGACTATGTGCCCGTGGCTGAGCGACCTAATCAGTCGTTTAGCGATAATGGAAAAGACATCGTGATGCCCATGGTATCCTTGTCCATCCCGATTTTTAACTCCAAATACAGCGCGGTGACCCGTCAGAATGAATTGAAGCTGCAGGAAATCCAATCCCAAAAAACAGCGCGCTTGAATGTGCTGGAGTCTGCTTTCGCGAAAGCAAAATCGCAACAAAATCAGGCGCGAATTACTTACGAAACCCAAGTGAAGAATAGCGAAAAAGCCCGCGATGCCGAAGCCATTCTCCTAAAAAAATACGAGACCGCAAGTATTGATTTCAATGACTTGCTCGACATACAGCAAATACTTCTCAGCTTTCAAAAACAGCAAATTGAAGCCCTTAAAAAGTACTATCAACAGACCGCTATTATCAACTATTTGGTGCGTTGATGGTCATCTTAACCCTTATATTAATAGTAACCTTTACAAATCAAAATAATGAAAACACCGAATCACTATGTAACGCTTTTTGTACTTGCCCTGCTCCTGGTAAGTTCGAACTCCTGTCGCCAGGCCGCTAAAGAGAGGCCGCAGGAAGAAACCATGATGCATGAAGACGGAACCATGCATGATAACGAAACCATGCACGATGGAGAGCACATGGATGACGACGTGCATGCTGATGATCAGCATATGGACAGCATGGGTGACGGAATGACCAGGAGCTCGCTTAAATTCAAGGATGCTCAGGTAACTGCCCAATTTCAGCACTACTTGCATCTGAAGACCGCTTTGGTCAATACGGACGTAGCGGAAGCTCAATCTGGAGCGCGTATGCTGGCCGAACAATCAGCAGACAGCGAAATGAAATCCTGGCTTTCAAGCATCGCCTCGACTACCGACATTGAGCAACAACGCTCCCTCTTTTCTGAAGTATCTAAAAAAATGACCAAAATGGTAGAAGGATCCCTCTCCGAAGGCGAGGTATATCAACAGTACTGCCCCATGGCGTTCAATAACGAGGGAGCCTATTGGTTATCCACAGAACGGGAGATTCGCAATCCCTACTTTGGCGATAAAATGATGAGCTGCGGTAAAGTGACGGCAACTATAGAGTAAATATGCATGAGTGACTTTTTAAACCAATGGGGAGAAGCAGCCTACACTACCGTCGGATTTTTCTGGATGGCGCTCTGGGCATTTATCCTGGGCTACATCATCAGTAGTATGATCCAGATTTTCGTGACCGAAAAACGGATGCAGCAAACCATGGGCGGAAGTGAAGGCCGTGGCGTGTTGCTGGGTACCTTTTTTGGATTCATCAGCAGCTCTTGCAGCTTTGCCGCACTGGCATCTGCCAAATCCATCTTTAAAAAAGGAGCCAGCTTTGTCTCCTCCATCGCTTTTTTGCTGGCTTCCACTAACCTGGTCATCGAACTCGGGATCATCATCTCCATCTTTTTGGGTTGGCAATTCGTAGTGGGCGAGTATGTGGGCGGAGTATTGCTCATTCTTATTTGCTGGCTGTTGATCCGCATCATCAATCCTAAAAAATTGATTGAGCAGGCCCGTGAAAATCTAAAAAGTGAAGAAGAGTCTGATAGCAGTAAACCCGCTAAAGACTGGAAGCAACGGATACAGCAAGAAGAGAACTGGGCGCGGGTCGCAAAAAAATACAAAATGGAATGGCAAATGGTCTGGAAGGATGTAACCGTCGGCTTTACCATCGCCGGAATCGTGGCTGCATTTGTCCCCGATGCTTTCTTTGAGACTTTATTTATCAATAGCGGACAAGGCAATACCGACTTTACCTTTCTGGAGATCCTGGAACACATCATTGTGGGACCGGTAGCCGCCTTTCTCACTTTTATCGGGTCTATGGGTAATATTCCCTTGGCCGCCTTGCTCTTTGGTAAAGGAGTCAGTTTTGCCGGGGTGATGGCCTTTATTTTTAGCGATCTGGTCGTTTTTCCCGTGCTTCGTATCAATGCCAAATACTACGGCTGGAACATGTCCCTGTTTATTCTGTTCTTACTTTTTTCAGCCTTGATCGGGACCTCGCTAGCCTTGCATTACGGCTTTGATCTCTTGGGGATGCTTCCCAGTCCGGATCAGGTCACCATACAGGAAGCAGAGCATTTTAAGATCGATTACACCTTCTTTCTAAACCTGATCTTTCTAGCCCTTTCGGGCTATTTGATCTATCTCGGTTTTTATAAAAAGAAAGACGTAGCGCACAGCATGAGCGAGATGGCCCCTAAAAGCCAACTGCTGGAAACCCTGTTGAAGTATTCAGCCTTTATATGCTACGCCTGGCTCGTTGGTGGATTAATCATTAAATTTTTCATTCCATAAGAATCATGATTACGCCATTTCTCATAGGATTAGTACTGAGCTTGGGCATCGCCTTATTGATTGAGCTTTTGCGTCTTGACAAGAAGCTCATGGGGGCATTGACACTAACCGCCATCACCTTTATTTACATGGGCTTTGTCGCTTTGCAGTTTCCAGAGTTCTGGGTGGAAATGATTGGAGCACTAACTTTTCTGATGCTGGCCTATCTCGGACTTTCGAAAAAGCCGCTGTTGATTCCTTTGGGACTGTTCCTTCATGGACTGTGGGATGCTGGTCATCTTTTTTGGGAAAGTACCAGTTTTCTTCCCCAAGGCTATGAACCCTTTTGTATCGGAGTCGATATACCGCTTGCCGTGTACTTCTTAATTCAACGAGAACAATGAAACACACCTACCACATACACGGAATGACTTGCAACGGCTGTAGACAGCACGTGGAAGATACGCTCTCCGGCATAGAGGGCGTCACTGCGGTGTCAGTCGATCTAAAAAAAGCAGAGGCGGTCATTGCTATGGACGCCCACATTCCTTTATCCACCTTTCAAGAGGCTTTGAACAAGGACGGTGGAATCTACAGTATTCATCTGCCCGGTGAACACCAGCAGCACGGAAAACCGAGTCAATCGGAAGCAGAAGTGCCCGGTAACGTCACCTTTTACTGCCCTATGCATTGCGAAGGCGATAAGACCTACGATCAACCCGGCGATTGTCCGGTTTGCGGTATGGATCTGGTGGAAGAAAAAAATTTAGCGAGCCCTTCGACATCGGGTCAGTGGACCTGCCCCATGCATCCGGAAATTGTACAAGAAGGGCCTGGAAGTTGTCCTTTATGTGGAATGGAGCTGGTTCCTAAACAGCCTGAGCCTTCTGCCGAAGAGCAGACCTACCAGCGGCTACTCAAGAAATTCCGAATTGCCGTCGCTTTTACCCTACCCATCTTTCTGATCGCCATGTCAGAAATGATCGACCACAATCCGCTCTATGACGTGCTGGATTTGCGGGTCTGGAATTGGATTCAATTGGGACTGTCTGTTCCTGTCGTTTTTTACGCCACCTGGATGTTTTTTGAACGGGCTTATCGAAGCGTTAAAACCTGGAATCTCAATATGTTCACCCTGATCGGCATTGGGGCCGGAGTAGCCTGGCTCTTCAGTCTTTTCGGTTTATTGGTTCCTGACTTTTTCCTGATCAGTTTAAAACCGAAGCCGGTACCGTACACGTTTACTTCGAAGCGGCCACGGTCATACTTGCTCTGGTGTTGCTCGGTCAGCTTTTGGAAGCCCGAGCCCATAGTAAAACCAACGCTGCGATCAAAGAACTGCTCAAATTGGCTCCCCAAACGGCTATTCGGGTGGTGGATGATCAGGAAGAAAAAGTTGCTATGGATCAAATCAAGCCGGGAGACCGACTTCGGGTGAAGCCGGGAGGAAAGATTCCCGTAGATGGTCAAATTGTGGAAGGAGAAAGCAGCATTGATGAATCCATGATCACGGGTGAACCCACTCCTGTGCAAAAATCGGTGGGCGATCCGGTATCCAGCGGGACGGTTAACGGCAACCAGTCCTTTATCATGGAAGCCGAAAAGGTAGGATCAGAAACCCTGCTCGCCCAAATCATACAATTGGTCAATGCTGCGAGCCGCAGCCGGGCACCTATTCAGAAATTGGCAGATCAGGTTTCCGGTTATTTTGTTCCTGTGGTCGTTTTGGTGGCTGTACTCACCTTTGGCGTCTGGGCTATCTGGGGGCCGGAGCCCTCCTACGTATATGCTTTGGTGAATGCCATTGCCGTGTTGATCATTGCCTGCCCTTGTGCACTGGGACTGGCAACTCCCATGTCGATCATGGTGGGTGTGGGCAAAGGCGCTCAGAACGGCGTTCTGATCAAAAACGCAGAGGCGCTGGAGACCATGAATCAGGTAGACACCTTGATTGTCGATAAAACCGGAACCATCACCCAGGGAAAACCTACGGTAGATCAAGTAAAAGCATTTGGAGATCGCTTTCGCGAAAGCGAAGTCCTTCAATACCTCGTTTCCCTCAATGCTCCAAGTGAACATCCTCTGGCCGAAGCTACTGTACACTATGGGAAGGAAAGAAATGTACAACTGCTGGAGGTAGAAGACTTTCGAGCGGTCACCGGAAAAGGAGTCCAGGGACGGATTGAGGATAAAGCAGTTGCGCTAGGGAATGCCAAAATGATGGAGGAGGCCAAGGCTTCCCTTTCAACGGCCATAACAGAAGAAGCAGAAGAATTTCAAAAACAAGGCAAGACCGTATCCTATCTGGCCATAGAGGGAGCGGTGGTAGGCTACGTGATCATTGGCGACCAGATCAAGAAAACCAGCGCTGAGGCCATAGCCCAATTACAGCAAGACGGGATAGCCGTCATTATGCTTACCGGCGACAATCAGAACACGGCTCAGGCAGTGGCCCAAACTTTAAAACTCACTCAATTTAAAGCCGGAATGTTGCCCGAAGATAAACTGCGGGAAATCGAACGATTACAAGCGGAGAACAAGGTAGTCGCTATGGCCGGTGACGGCATCAATGATGCCCCGGCACTGGCCCAAAGTGATGTAGGTATAGCCATGGGCACCGGTACGGATGTGGCTATTGAAAGTGCTAGCATAACCTTAGTGAAAGGGGACTTGCAGGGCATTGTGAAGGCCCGAAAATTGAGTAAGGCGGTGATGCGGAATATCAAACAAAATCTATTTTTCGCTTTGATCTATAACACCCTGGAGATTCCCATTGCCGCCGGCCTACTCTATCCTGTTTTCGGACTGTTACTGTCCCCCATGATCGCGGCACTGGCCATGAGTTTCAGTTCAGTGTCAGTGATCGCTAACTCCTTACGATTAAAAACAAAAACCATTTAAATATGAAAAACATTTCACGCGTTCTATTCATCCTCCTTTTAACTTTTATAATGGATAGCTGTAAAAATGCAGAAGAGCCCAAACGGGAGCACGATCATCAAGCGGTTCAGGAGCAAAATGCTCCTCAAAAGAAATCCCTAAGTCCGCATACGGTAACCATGGCTAATGTGGGCGATGCTCACATTCATATTGATTACTCCTCTCCGGGAGTTCGCAATCGCATCATCTTTGGAGGACTATTGGCCTTTGGCGAAGTTTGGCAAGCGGGAGCTCACAGGGCTACCTGGATAGAAACTAGTGAAGACCTGATTGTTGACGGTCAAACGCTACCCGCCGGAAAATACGGCTTGTTTACGATTCCTACCCAACAAGCCTGGACGGTCATTTTTAATAGTCGTTGGAATCAGCACGGGAAGGATGAGTATGATGAACGTGAGGATGTCCTTAGGCTGCAGTTTGAACCTGTGATTACTGAGTCGGTGACCGAAAATCTGACCTACACCATCAACGATCTGGGAGAAAACAAAGGCAGTCTGGTATTGGCCTGGGAAAAGGTCAAACTTGAAATCCCTTTTAAAGTAGAATAGTCTATGGTCAAGAGAAAAACAGCGTTAAGGATCAGGAAGGCGCACCGCTATTTGGGCCTCTTTCTCGGCATACAATTTCTCCTTTGGACGATCAGTGGATTGTATTTCAGTTGGACTGACATTGACGAGATCCATGGCGACCAGTTTAGAAGGGTGCAGCCGGAACCGACTGCATTTACCGAATTGATCAGTCCGTCGCAGTTGCAAACCGAAATTCCTATCACTACTGTGGAATTAAGGGTTATTGGCGGCGCACCCTATTACTGGATCAACCACCAGGCACTTTACGATGCCAAATCGGGAGCCCTAAAACGGGGGATTACCGCAGAGGAAGCCTTGGAAGTGGCTGAGCGCAATATGTTGGCGGAACTGGAGGTCAGCGGTATGGAACGGATCGACGCCGTAGGAGACCACAGCGAATACCGGGGCAAACCCCTTCCTGCTTACGTCATTTCGTACGCGTCTCCGGAAAACATAAAAGCCTATGTTTCCATCCAGGATGGCGCCTTTCAAACGGTTCGTCATCGCGATTGGCGCTGGTTTGATTTTTTATGGATGACCCACACCATGGATTATGAGGGTCGAGATGATTTCAACACCATCGTTTTACGCGCCTTCTCTTTTTTGGGATTGATCACCGTACTCAGTGGATTTCTGCTGTGGTACACCAGTTCGCCTTCGGTAAGGAAACTAAAGAACAGAGGAAATGATTAACATCCAAAACTAAACTCAAGATGAACAAGAACATCCTATATATCATTATTGCCGCTTTCGCCGGATTGCTCATCGGTTGGCTTCTGTTTGGAGGTACCCGCGATGCAGCTATGGCCAATAAAGACACCTCTGATCTCTCCGATCACGACCACGCTACCGAGGCACAGGATCAAATGTGGACTTGCTCTATGCATCCACAGATCATGCAAAATGAACCCGGAGACTGCCCTATTTGCGGAATGGATCTCATACCAGCAGAGGCCAGTGCCGAAGGGATAGCCCCCAACGCCATCAAAATGACCGAAAATGCCCTGGCCCTGGCAAACATTCGCACGACTCGGGTGGGAGGCTCTGCTCTTCAAGACGACAATACCCTCTCCCTATCGGGAAAGATTCAGGTCAACGAAGAAGCCAAAGCAGTTCAGTCCAGTTATTTTGAAGGGAGGATTGAACGACTGCATGTGAACTTTGAAGGGCAGCAAGTGCGTCAAGGACAACTCTTAGCCACGCTATACGCCCCCAACCTTATAGCCGCCCAGCAAGAGCTGCTTACTGCGGCCAGTCTTAAAGAATCTCAGCCCAAGTTGTACCAGGCGGTACGCAACAAACTCAAACTGTGGAAACTCTCTGAGACCCAGATCAACACCATTGAAAAGTCGGGAACCATCAAAGAATACTTCCCGGTCTACGCGACAGTATCCGGCACAGTGACCGACCTCTTAGTGGCTGAAGGCGACTATGTCAATCAGGGGCAACCTTTGGTTAAACTGAGTAATTTGAACTCTGTGTGGGCTGAATTTGATGCCTATGAAAGTCAAATTGAACAGCTCGAAAAGGGACAGCAGCTCCAGGTGACGGCTCAGGCCTATCCCAATAAAACGTTTGATGGAACAATCTCTTTTATCGATCCGGTATTGAATACCCAAACCAGAACGGTGACTGTTCGCGCCCAACTTAATAACCGGGATGGATTGCTCAAGCCGGGCCTGTTTATCACGGGTACTTTGGATGTTGCTCAAGGCGACAACACCTCCACGTTAAGCATTCCGGCCAGCGCAGTGTTGTGGACCGGAGAGCGTTCTGTGGTCTACGTGAAGACCGCGCCTGATACTCCTGTATTTGAAATGCGAGAGGTGGTTTTGGGCAGTCGAAGTGGGGATCAATATACGGTGATCTCCGGACTGCAAGAAGGCGAAGAGATCGTGACCAACGGAACCTTTACAGTAGATGCTGCCGCTCAGTTACAGGGCAAACGGAGCATGATGAATCAAAACCCCGGTGCCGGCAATACACGAGCTTCTGCTATGGATGGGATCAAGGGAACCACCCTCAACCTATCTCAGGACGCCCAAAAAGCCCTGCTGAGCAGTCTACAGCCTTATCTACAGATGAAAGACGCTATGGTTTCCGGTGATGATGCTGCTGTTTCCGCTTTCGCGAAAGCAACACAATCCGCATTGAATACCGTTTCAGGCTCCGCACTGCAGGCTGCTGTTCAACCCTATTGGACCCAGGTCATAGCCATGCTCAAGGCGATACAGGCTAGTGAGAATCTGGAAAATCAACGGACTCATTTTGTGGTCCTGAACGAGCATCTGGTGCCCTTGATGAAGCAGGTAGATAAGCTGAACGGTGCGCTTTACGTGCAACGCTGCCCCATGGCCAATGACAACCAGGGAGCCATCTGGCTGAGTGCGCAAAACGAAATCAAAAATCCGTATTTTGGAGATGCCATGCTGAATTGTGGAAGCGTCATAGATACCTTGAACTAATAAAAAGCGAGAAGCGAACCATGAGCCAATCAGAAAATTTATATACCGATGACAATCCGGCCTCTACCGTGGAGGGGCTCGGATTTAAAGACGAGCAAAAAGCCATAGAAAGCGTAGAGAAAGTCAAAAGACTGTTGGACGAAGGCGAAATAGATGAGACGCATGCCAAACAGATCTGCGTGACCATGGAACAGCGCTCCAAGCACCATCCCCATCGAAACGAGGACATGAAAGCCGCTGAAAAAGTGTGGCGAGATTACTTGGAGGAGTTGAAGGAGGAAACCTCAAATTCTTAAAATTTCTAGGAATATTTAATTTCTCATAATAATTGGTGCCGCATTATAATGACTTTTTACTGTTTTGAATCAATCGCCTTTTCATTGATCGATACTTGAGTCGGCGACTAAGTTCTGTCTCGAAATTATTGAACCTAGAAAGACTGATTCATAACTTGCTTAAGTAACTTGAACGCTACCGTTCCTTTGTTATAAATTAATCCTATTAGTTCTTGAAAATTATCCGTATGAGAAGTGTAAACAACTACGTATGAATGGGACAGATTCAAATGCTAGTGTTTCCCATTAAAAAACGTTCTTCTTGATTGAGTGACATCAAGCAACTATGCTCTTAATTAAAGGAGCACCATGATTTACAAACTAATGGGCATGGATAGACAGCTTCCTTATCATTTTCCCTTATGCTATGCCTGTCAATAGCGTAATAATTCTTGTTTTTCCTAGTTGGTGACAGGGCTATTCGTTGTGAAACTCAAAAGTTGATACTTAATATTTGTTTTCTCCAGCCTGTAAACCTTTAGCTCTTGGCTTTGATTAATTCTTCCCCAATCGAAATAGGTAGTTACTTTGAAATAAGTGGGATCTAATTTTTTATTTCCGAAATAAGTCAAGTTAATCAACCAATCTCCTTGTTCTAAACGTGGTATGCTGAATTCTTTACTTGAGTAACCCTTTATTTTTTCGTCCTCAATAAGGTTCTCATTAGCCGCTAAAGTATGTTGGAAGGTATAGACTTGATCTTTAGGATTAACAAATTCTAAATTGAATTCTGCTTCAGAAGTGCTCCACTCTATTACAATACGAACATCTCTTTCAAAATCTTTTTTTGTACTGTGGCTCGGGACGAATTCATGAAAAATGTTTGCAGCCTTTTGCCGATTGAAATAGAGCCATTCCATTTCGTTATATATGATCTCGCCTATACCTTCCTTTTTTGAAATATCATGATTCACTAAATAACCAAAATATAATCTCCAAGCCCTATCATAATCTCCATTTTCTACATAGGCATTGGCTAAATCACGAAAAGACTGACCGTAGGAAGGACGCGACCGAAATATTTTTTTATAGTATCCAAGAGCACTATCTAATTGTTTATTTTTTTGAGCCTGATAGGCTAAGGATTTGAGTTTCTCTGGATGGATTTTATAATCAGTATCTTCTATAATTTTGAAAACTTCCATGTCATCCGAAGTAGTAACGGCATCATTGTCATACACTTCTTTATTTGTAATGTCTATAGCATTGTTTGATTTTGAAGGATTATCATCGTAAGGGCCATTGTGAGTAACCACGACAATTACACCACCTGCTCCTAAGGAGCCATATTTAGTAACAGAAGCCAAACCTTTAAGAACATAAACAGCTTTAATATTATCCAGATTTAAACTGATTGGCTCTTCTTGAGTAATATTACCGTCAATATCCCAAAGTACAGGATAGTCCAAATTTACAGACATTCGTCTCCCTCTTAGGTAGGCTTTTCCGGTAATTCTGTCGACCCAATATCCCGATATTTTTCCATTTAAAGCTACACTCAAATTCAAATGATGGACTCCAATCTCATCTCCATCGAGAAAACTATAGGCGAAACCAGCTCTTCGAGGATCAATATTTACGTATGGATTTCTAAAACGTTTATTATTTTTTAATTCATTATTACCCTTCAAGCTGGATTTATCTTTTATGACGACTTCATCTAACTCATTGATAAATGAGTCCATCGATATGTTCAAAACGCTTGTAACGTCTTCCACGATAATAGTAACATCCTTAAATCCAACGTGAGAAAATGTAATTCTATCTCCAACTGTAGCAGATATTTGATACTCTCCAGTGGAAGAAGTAATTGTATTTCCTGTTATTTCTCTATCATTTACAACATTAACTCTACTCAATGCCTTTTCCTGATAGGAAACTTTTCCTGAAATAATCTTCTCTTCTTGACTTGTCGCAGTAAAAGTGAAGAGAATAATCACACTACTAATTAGAAACCGTTTTAACATAGATCATTAATTAGCACCTTCCCTAGAAGGAAAGGTGTAATAAAAATTAAAGACATTCACATCTGGATCCTTCGGAATCTGTTACATGCGTACATCCAATATCACAAGTAATAACAGAAGTATTACCAGTGTAGGTAGGATCATGACCACAAATAATATCTGGTGTTCCGGGCCTCCTCCCATTATCCGATTACTATCAAGATTTGAAATTCGGCTTTTAGAAAAATTTAATTTTCCTGAAACTTTCTTTTTTTTCATCTTACTTGATATATAATTAGTTACCTACTCTATTTATGGCTTTTCGGTATCGACCAATCAGTATATTGCGCAATATTTTTTTTGATTTTATATTCTAATAATTAATGTCTACACTGTTTTTATTATACTTGAGCAGTTGATACTTGATATCCGTTTTTTCTAACCTAAACAGCCTAACCTCTTGGCTTTGATTAGATCGACCCCAATCGAAATAGGCAGTTACTTTGAAATAAGTGGGATCTAATTTTTTATTTCCGAAATAAGTCAAGTTAATCAACCAATCTCCTTGTTCTAAACGTGGTATGCTGAATTCTTTACTTGAGTAACCCTTTATTTTTTCGTCCTCAATAAGGTTCTCATTAGCCGCTAAAGTATGTTGGAAGGTATAGACTTGATCTTTAGGATTAACAAATTCCAAATTGAATTCTGCTTCAGAAGTGTTCCATTCTATTACAATACGAACATCTCTTTCAAAATCTTTTTTTGTACTGTGGCTCGGGACGAATTCATGAAAAATGTTTGCAGCCTTTTGCCGATTGAAATAGAGCCATTCCATTTCGTTATATATGATCTCGCCTATAACTTCCTTTTTTGAAATATCATGATTCACTAAATAACCAAAATATAATCTCCAAGCCCTATCATAATCTCCATTTTCTACATAGGCATTGGCTAAATCACGAAAAGACTGACCGTAGGAAGGACGCGACCTAAATATTTTTTTATAGTATCCAAGAGCACTATCTAATTGTTTATTTTTTTGAGCCTGATAGGCTAAGGATTTGAGTTTCTCAGGATGGATTTTATAATCAGTATCTTCAAGAATTTTGAAAACTTCCATGTCCTCCGAAGTAGTAACGGCATCCTTGTCATACGCTTCTTTATTTGTAATGTCTAAAGCATTGTTTGATTTTGAAGGATTATCATCGTAAGGGCCATTGTGAGTAACCACGACAATTACACCACCTGCTCCTAACGAACCGTATTTAGTTACAGAAGCTAAAGATTTTAAAATGTAAACGGCTTTTATTCTAGAAATATCTAGAATTGGTGTCTGCTCTGTAAGTAATCCATCAACATCCCAAAGAACGGGATAATCTAGGTTGATAGAATAGTCTCTCCCTCTTAAGTATGCTTTGCCATCTCTAACGCTATATCCTGCTATCTTGCCAACAAGTGCTGACTGTATATCTGGGTAGATAGTTGATAAGTCATTACCATCAACAAAAGCAGACGAAAAACCAGCACGCTCAGGATCAATATTTGGATAAAATTTACTCCAATAATTATCCTTCTTTTTTCTTTTTCTCCTTTAACAAAGACCTCATTTAATTGATTTAGGTCTGAAGACATATCTAAATTCAAGGTCATAGTAACATCTTCTATAATTATTTTAACGTCCTTTAAGCCGGTATATGTAAATGATACTCTGTCTCCAGGTTGAACATTGATCGCATAGAATCCCCTCTCATTTGTAATGGTGGAAGTTTCACTATCCAGAACTTTAACATTTACGTCCTTTAGAGGATAGCCATTAGATAATACTATTCCAGACACTATCCTGTACTTATTAGGGAGATTAGGATTTTGAGCTTTTAATGCAGTAGTTAGTAATAAGCTGAAAATTAATAGTACACGTATCATATAATACTTTGAAAAACATCCTTCTTTCGAAGGATGCTATTAAATTGACAATCTATAAACACTCCCACTCAGAGCCAGTCCCCTCACTTAATGTACAAGCCATATCTTGCGTTACGCAACCAGTATCGCATGTTATAACATAGAAACGTTTAGTAGATTCGTCTGGACAACCGGTGATCGTTTCACCAGTTCCTCAAAGAATCGCACTCGATTTTAAATTGGAAATCTTGTTTCTTTTGAAAATTAATTTTCCTGAGACTTTCTTTTTTTTCATTGTATTAAAGTTAAAGATTTAACCTACTCTATTGACGGTTTTTCGGTTTCGACCGGACTCATTGCGCAAAGTAGTCATGGGTAAAACTAGAGGAAGGCTTGACTTCCCAACAAGTTCAATAAGTGCTAATTCTTGAAAATGGGGGTCGATATTCATGAATATGGGGTCGCCTAATTTGAAATATTTAAACATATGGGCGCAAACGGCCATCCTAGGTTTTTCAAAAAAGTATATTTACGATACGTCTTCAGGTGGTATCATTATGCAGCAAAGATTTAAACTCGTCTTGGGAATATTGATCTTGATACTCCATTCCAGTGATAATCTCTTAGGTCAAGAATCCAATGAAAATAATTTCACTTTTGCTCAATTGAATGATTCTATCAAAAAACATTATTTCGATACGCCTTCAATTGCTAAACAATATTCTAGATTATTCTTGACCAAAGCCAAAGATGATTCGCTGCCCATAAAAATAGCCCGAGGCTATCATTTACTTTCTGGCTTTTATTACAGGGAGCCTGAGGTCAGTCTTCAATTGTTAGATAGCTCCTTGTTAACCTACAATGAGCTGGGCCGGCACTACTATTATCCAGCAGTAGTTTACATGAATAAGGGAAGTTTGTTAGAGAAAGAAGGGCGTTTGATTGAAGCAACAAATAATCATCTCTTATCCGCTGAATATGCTGCTGCTTCAAATACATCAAATCTTCTCCATTATGCTAAGTTTAATTTAGCTGGACTGAAGCGTAGAGTAAAAAAGTACGTCGAGGCTGAGAGATTACTAGAAGAAACTATAGCTTTTGAAAAATCAAAGAGTCAGATGACTAGAAGTGACTCATTGAGTCTTCTCCTCAGTATTTCAGATTTCATTGATATAATAAGGTTGAAAAATGATTATTCAACAGCGCGACAGCTAAATAATCAAGCATTAGCAGACTTTGCAAATTTCAATGAAAAGTACTTATTCGAATTAAATGCTGTCAACATAGCTGTTGACGATAATAGCTACGAAGAAGCTTTAGAACTTCTGGAGGGGGACTCATTATCATTAGATCTCCTCAATGGAACAAAAGAATTTGACAATGAATTTTACAAGGTCTCTCTGATCAATTCCAAAATCAAGGGCCTATATGGTATCTCAAAAAATTCAGATTACGTTTCAGAATTGTATGTGGCAGATTCCTTGTACAGAGAATTAAGATATGTAGATTATAGATTTAAAGATATATATAAGCAACTCATTCAGATCGCCAGAGACAGCGCCTTAAAGAAACAAGAGTTGGCTTATATCGAAAAGTACTTAGAAATTGATAGCGTCATTGAGAGAAACTTTCATCCTATAGACGAAAAAATAAATGAAGAATTTGATAGAAAATTCTTAATCGCTGAGAAAGACAACATAATTACACAACTGAATGAGCAAACCAAAACTCAAAAAGCTAAGATTATTATCGCTATAATTTGTGTCGCAGTACTGCTTGTCCTAACAGTCTATTTTGCCACCAGAAGACAACGCCTTAAAAAGAGATTCAAAACGTTACAGGAAGACATTGAAAGTGGAAAAATAGGAAGAAAACCAAATCTACTAACTAGCACTTATAAGGCTGAAAAGGGACTTTCCGACACCATTAAATCTGAATTATCTCTCAAACTGCAAGAGTTCGAGGAGAGCGAAGGTTTTCTTGACCGAAAAATGACTTTAAATAGCTTGGCCAAAGAATTAGGGACAAATTCAAAATACTTGTCCAAATTTGTGAATTCCGAGTTGAATACTAGCTTCAATAATTATCTAAATAGTCTTAGAATAAATTATTTCATTGAAAGATCACAAAACGATGATATTTTTCAGAAATTCACCATAACTGCAGTTGCCAAAGAATGCGGTTATAATTCTGCAGAAGTCTTCTCTAAAGCCTTTTCGAAGATAACCAACATTTCTCCAGCTTATTATCTAAATCAACTCGACAAGCAAAACGACTCGTGATGATTGCTTACCTCTCTGTATTTATGAATATCGATAATCAATTAGGTCTCTTTGTTCCTATGTAGTATTATTTACAATAATCCTAATCCTCTTTATGTCCTTTCAGATTTCTTAAATTCAAAAATACAAACACGTATTCAGCCATAATGAAAAAACTCCTTGATGGCTCAAGGAGTTTTCTAGTAGCGGGAATCCGCCTTCGTTGCACTTCGGACGGACAGCCTGGATTCATTCCCCTCCATCTGGCGATTCCGGAGAATGGGCCTAAGGAGAAGCTCACAACAAAACCAGCACTCTGAAGATTGCTCTTTTTTGATTTGTTCAAATGATCAAAAAAATTTGCCATTTTCCCAAATCAAAAAACCAGAAGCTCGTGCTTCTGGTTTTGTAGTAGCGGGAACTGGACTCGAACCAGTGACCTTCGGGTTATGAGCCCGACGAGCTACCTACTGCTCTATCCCGCGATATGTGGTACAAATATACAATTATTGAAAGAGATGAAAAAGATTTTGATCAATTACTTTGTACCGGCTTCTTGTTCAAAATCTTACGGTACAGTTCGCTGTATTGGGTGATCATACGTTCTTTGGAGTAGTACTCTACGGCCACTTCCCGACAGCATTTACGGTCCTTATTGGAAGCTTCTACAAGGGCCTGTTCCAGCGATTTTTGATTGTCCGGTTCCGCAAAGGCTCCTGTCTTGTCGGTCAAAAACTCCTGAATATGCTCGTCTTGTAATGCTGCGACCGGTGTACCTGCCGCCAGAGCATGGATAACACAGGAAGCAAAATAATCGGTTTCACATCGGGTGACTATACTTACCGATGCTTGCTTGAGATACGTTTGATAGGCCTCCAGTTCGAGATCACCCAAATATTCGATCTGCGTTCCCAGTAGAGGTTCCACTACATAATCAAAAAAGGGTTGATTGGACTTGGGCCCGACAATCCATAACTTAAAGTCTTGCTCCTGACAGGCCTGTATGACCAACTCTAATTGATTCTCCCGTACAAGCTCCCCCTTCCAGATCGCTTGTTTTTGTAGTGCATTTTCACTGTACGCCCAGGCGTTTGGATCGATCGCATAGGGCACGATCTCGTTGATCTTTGAATACGGAGCCCAATGCTGCTGGAGTTGATGGCTGATGGCAACAAAATAATTCTTCGTTCCCTGATACAGCTTTACGCTACTTTGCAACAGGGCGTACGGCAATGTATATAAGGTAGTCAGGGTAGGCACGCTGAGAAAGCCCGCCGTAAATACGGGGACATGATGCCCTGAGAGATCGTGCACCAGATCGAAAGACTCCTGACTGATGATCTTATGCGCTTCAAAATACGCATGCTGACGTTCCGCAAAAGCGCGGGTGGATTCTGATTCTGCTTTAGTGTTTTCAAAGCGCCAATCCAAAGAATCAAAATTGAAGGTGATCAGCCTGCAGCTTAGCTGTGATCCTGCTACTGCAAAAATGGTAATCTGATTTCCCGCAGCATACAAGCCTTCTGCCAAAGTATAGATGTATTGCTCTTTCAGCCCCGAGCTCTGAGCAGTAATGGGAGCATCACTGGAGGCTATTATTGCGATATTCATAAGGACTAAGATTCTTTGAATTCCCTAACTCGGGGAATTCTGATGGTTAGATAACAAAATTGATTAATACTTTTTTAGCGCACTGACGTAATACGCACGAAGAATGACAATTATGCGAAGCGAAATCTCTATTTTTATAGTCTAACCACAGCTCAAGGATCTTATGAATAGTCATTATGTTAAATCATTACCCATTCAAGAGGTACTTGGTGATTTGGCCGAGGCTTTTCAAGCCCAGGTGGATCATCAATGTGGGGAATGCGTTCTTGAATTACCGGGCCATATTGGTGAGGGCTATATTCGAGGGACTAATTTTAAACAAGGACTTGGACTCATTGAATACAACTGTAAGTTTTACGAAGCCACGGCACTTCACTTTTCTGTGAATCAAGTCCATCCCTTAAAATTTATTTTTTGCAATAAAGGAACTCTGGAGCACACCTTTGAGGAGAAGGAGGGTGCGAATATCATCAAGCGCTATCAAAACATACTCATCGCCAGCAGTCGATACAACGGGCATATATTGCGATTTCCTCGAAATAAACACATTCATCTCAACAGTCTGGAAGTGGATCGAGCCAAGTTTTACGACGATTACAATTGTTCCATCGATTATCTGGACGAAGACTTACAGCAAGTTTTTCTGGATAGAGACGCCAAACGATTGTTCTACTATCAAGGCAATTACAGTTTGGTCACTGCTGACGTGATCGTAGACATGAACGCGACTTCAGACAGCGGATTTCTGCGGGCGGTTAAACTGGAATCCAAGGCTTTGGAGATGCTGGCGGTTCAAATTGAGCAGTTCCGCGATGACCTCAAGGCAGAGAACAGTCAGCAAATACTACGTAAAGCCGATATCAGGCGAATAAAAGAAGCGGTAGAGATCATTAAACAAGATCTGGCCGACATCAAGTCGGTTAAATCCCTATCGAGACGGGTGGGGCTCAACACCAACAAATTGCAGCAGGGCTTTAAGCATCAATACAACGAGACGGTCAACAACTTTATTCAGAAAGAACGCCTCTCCAAGGCGCAGAATTTGCTTCAGGACTCAGAATACAGCATTTCAGAGATCACCCACAAGGTAGGCTTTTCCAATCCCAGCTATTTATCGAAACTGTTTAAAGAACGCTATGGGATCAGTCCCAAAGAATTTAGAACGGGATTGGTGCGCGAAGCTTCAAAATAGCTTACTGGCCGAGATCCTGCACTTCAAAATAGGTAAGCTCCCCCTGATCAAATTGCACCTGCACCTCAATGGGATTGCAACAGACCTCACAATCTTCCACGTAAGTCGTTTTCGATACCGATGGATCAACCAACATGGAGATCTCTTCCCAACAGTAAGGACACTGAAAGAAATGTTCCCACATAAGCTATAACTCGATGTTTAAAAGCTGCCCGGTAAGCTGAAGCAACTGTAATTCTGCCAATTTTGCATCGTACTTCGCCAGATTCTTGGTCGTCAGTGCATTCAGTAAATTGATCTGCGCCTGTCGAAATTCTAAGGATGTAATTTGACCTAATCGTAACCGCTCCTGAGAACGATTAAAATTATCGAGGTTGGTGGCCACGTTCTCTTCCTGCAAGCGGTAGATGGCCAGGGCGTTTTTATAATTGCCGCGGGCATTGGCAATGTCCCGAAACACCTGAAGTTCGAGCTGCTCCTTTTCCAGACGTCTATTGTCTTCCTGTATACGGGCATTTTTTAATCCGGTGACGCTTCTACCCCCGTCAAATAAATTCCAGGTCAGATTCGCACCCAGCGCAAAGGTATTATTCGTACTGGTAGTCCCCGGGAAGAAGGCAGAGGCCGGGTTGTTGGACAAGTTCCATCCGTAACTTCCGGTCAACCCAATGGTGGGCAAAAATAGGGATTTGGCCCCCTTGACCTGATACTCACTCAAAATGACATTGCTCTCCGCTTGCAATAGGGTGACATTATTTTCTTCCGCCTTTTGCACAAAAGAAGTTAACCGCAAATCATCAATTAGCGTGACCGTGGTATCTACGGCATAGGTAGCCTCTAAACTTTGATTCAATACCACATTGAGATCGCGGCGGGCATTTTCCAATTGCTGTCGGGCGTTCATCAGATTAATGCTGTCCGTATTGATGTCCACTTTGGCGTTGAGCACATCCAGTTTGTTGGCCTGGCCATAATCAAATTGATATTGGGCGCGTAGAGCGCGGTCGCGAGAGATCCCTAACGCTTGTTCGAAGACCGACACATTTTCGGTCAATCGGGCCACCTCAAAATACACGCTGAATAATTGTAAAGCCGTCGTTTCTATGGTCTGCCTTACCTGTAATTGCGTCAGATTATAGGTTTCCTGCAGCTGCTTAAAATTGTAAAACCGACCCAGTCCGTCAAAAAGCAAGTAATTCACATTGATGCTCGCATTGTATCGCTGGGTGATCGCATCATTGATGACTACATCTTCCCGGGGATTACCTTGCTGGTCCAAAGCACCGTTGAAATCCGTTTCGCTGTCCACATTGCTGTAATCAGCTCCGGCATTACCCGTCACTGTGGGCAGATAACCTGAATTCAGTAGTTCCTGATTGTTCTCGGCGATCTC
Organism: Flavobacteriaceae bacterium YJPT1-3; assembly: GCA_029866965.1. GTDB lineage: Bacteria > Bacteroidota > Bacteroidia > Flavobacteriales > Flavobacteriaceae > Croceiramulus > Croceiramulus getboli. The sequence goes on from CP123444.1 coordinate 433,881, forward strand.
CTCCTGATTTCGGGCAAGTTGAATTCCAAAGTTATTTTCCAGCATCAGACCCAACGCCTCCTGTTTGCTCAAGATACCTGCTGTAGCCGGCTGAGCCTCTTGCGCACTCGCTTTCGCGAAAGCGAACCCGGCAATGATCATCAGAATACTAGCGAGCTTATGCAGCTTCATCATCTTGTTCTTCAATATTCTTTTCTTTAATAGCGCGTTCTACCTCTTCTTTGGTCACTTCGTTACCCGTGATCAGCCACTTGATCTTGGTCTTGGCCGAATTGGTCACCGAGATCAATAAGGGCAATAACAATAGGGTAAGCACGGTAGCAATTCCGATACCGTAGGCAATAGAAATGGCCATGGGTTTTAAGAATTGGGCCTGTCGGCTCTTCTCAAAAAGGAGCGGTGCCAATCCGGCAATGGTGGTCAGAGAGGTTAAAAATATCGCTCTAAAACGAGACTTACCGGCTTCATAAAGGGCCTCATCAAATTTAAGCCCTTCGGTCAGGAAGCTGTTGAATTTACCGATGAGCACCAGGCCATCATTCACCATAATTCCGATCAAGGCAATGATCCCCAGAGCGGAGAGCACATTGATGGGGAACCCATGTATGGCATGCCCCCAGGCCACACCAATGATGCTGAACGGAATAAGCGATAACAATAGAAACGGTTGACTGTAGGAGCGAAAGGTAAAGGCGATGGTAGCAAAAATGAGGAAAATGACCACCGGAAAAACCTTACCGGCAGAGTTAGACAGCTTTTCAGCCTCTCGATTCTGACCCTCGTAGGAGACAGAAACCGTGGGGTACTTAGACTGGATCTCCGGAATTTTATTGGTCTGTATGTCCAGTAAGATGTCTGTCGCACTGTCGTTGGGATTCTCTAGATCAGCCTCCACCCGGATCTCCCTTTTTCCGTCTAAGTGACTAATGGATTCTTCTCCACGAGCAATGGTGTAGGTCGCGATTTCAGAAAATGGAACACGCGCTCCGCTTGGCGTTTGTATGCGCATATTATCCAAATTCTTAATGGAGGAACGGTTGGCTTCGTCATAGCGCACCCAGACGCGAATCTCATCCTGACCCCGCTGAAAACGCTGGGCTTGAGCCCCAAAGAATCCGGCACGCACCTGACCCATGACCTGCTGTAGGTTAAGTCCTAAGGCATAGGCACTTTCTTTTAGGGTAACGTCCAGCTCTTTCTTTCCTTCCGGATCGGTATCCACCACATCTCTCAACTGCGGATTTTCGTCCAGGTAGGCTCTAAGTTCCTCTTTGGCACCTTCCAATTCTTCTTTGTTGTTACTGAGCAGAGCTACGGAGATGGGTTTCCCGCCAAAATTCCCTCCGGAACCAAAGGTCAATCGCTCTACTCCGTACACCTCGCCTACTTCATCGCGTATGGCGTTAGTGATCTCCGGGGAGCCCATATCCCGCTCTTCACCGGGTAATAAATTCACCGTAAGGGAGGCCTTATTATTCCCTGGACCTACCCGTTTAATGATATTTTCTACAACCTGTTTGTTTTCAGTTTGCTTTTCGGTAAGCTCTTCATTGACCCTCCAGGCCGCCTGTTCGACCATGGTGATGATGGAATCGGTGATTTTTGGATTGGTTCCCTCGGGCATCAGCAGATCAATACTTACCCGGTCACTGGCGATACTGGGGAAAATGGTCAATCGAACGACTCCGCTGGCAATGGAAGCGATGGTAACGACCATCAACGCCACATAAATCGAAAAGATGATGAAGCGATTATTTAAGGTAAAGCGTAAGGCAGGCGCATAGATCTTATCCCGACAAAAACTCATGAACTGATCTCCATATTCATTGAACTTCCTGAGCTTCATAAAGATCTTGGAAATCCCCTTCTGCTCCTTCTTATCCAATTCTTCCTGACGGACCAAAGCTTTGGAATGCGCAATATGCGCTGGCAGGATGATCAAAGCTTCTACCAAAGACACCACCAGTGTTAAAATAACCACCGTAGAGACCTCAGCAAAGAACTCACCAATACGACTGTCCAAAAACAAAAAGGTGGAAAAGGCGAGCACCGTTGTGATGATGGCCGATAAGATGGGCGGCAATACCTCGATAGTGCCGTCTACTGCTGCCTGTATAGGTGATTTTCCTTTTTCATAATGCTGATAGATATTCTCGGAAATCACTATCCCGTCATCCACCAGGATCCCGATCACGATGATCATCCCGAACAGAGAGAGCACATTGATGGTGACATCAAAAAACCCGGCAAAAACGAACATCCCCAAGAAGGCAACAGGCAATCCAAAGGCCACCCAGAATGCCAGTCGGGTATTGAGAAAAAAGGACAGGAAAAAGAGCACCAGAAAGATCCCCGCGGCGCCATTCTCGATCAATAGCTGCGTCCGTTGTTTAAGGGTAATGGAAGAGTCAGAGACCACATCCAATTGCACGTTGTTGTGGGTAGCATTGAATGTCTCCACATATTCATTGATCTTGTCTGCGGTGGGAATCAGGTCTTCGTTATTGGTATTGCTTACTTCAACATTGACCGCAATGTTCCCATTAAAATAAGAGGCGTTGGGCGTCTCTGAAAAACGATCGCGCACATCGGCTACATCACTTAAGGTAATGACATTTCCGTTGGACTCCGACTTGACCACAATGTCGTTGAGTCCCACACCGTAGTAGGAGCGATTGCTGGCGCGGATCAGATAATCTTCTTCTTCGGTTTTGATATCACCTCCGGTGGTCAAAATATTGGCCTGGCCAACGGCTTGAGCTACTTCCTGAAAAGTGACATTGTAAGCGAGAAGGTCCTGTTCTCGAACAGCGATCTCAATTTCTTCTTGCGGGAATCCGGTGATTTCGATCTGACTAATGCCTTTCATACCCCGCAGATCGTACTCGATCTCTCGGGCCATTTGTTTTAAGGCCTTAAGACTTATTCCTTTACCACTCACCGCAAAACTAATGGTAGGGCGAATGGCTTCTTGCTTAGCCACGACCAAGGGCTCCATACCGCCGGGGAAATTGGGCACCCGGTCCACCGCATTCTTTACCTCGGTCAGCATGATATCGATATCCTCATCCTGATCGATCTCTACCGTAATACTACCCCCATTTTCCCGGGAGGTGGAGGTCACTCGATCAATCCCAACCAGTCCTTTGAGATTGTCTTCGATTTTTAGGATCACCCCTTCTTCGATCTCCTGAGGGGCAGCACCCGGATAATTGACACTGATGTTGATGATAGTCGAGTCAACCAAGGGGAAGAACGATGACTTTAATCGCAGCGCACCTACAATCCCGAAGGCAATAAAGGCCAAAATGATCACATTGACCGCGACATCGTATTTGATGAAATAATGGAGGAGTTTGCGCATCTTACTGAGCTACTTTAGTGGCTTGACCGCCTGAAGAATCGACTGCTTCACGCACTTCCTGATAGGGTTTCACCTGCATTCCCGCATAAGCCCCGGGCACGGGTCTGGCCAGGTAGGTGGTACCGTCTTTCAATCCTTTGATGACCGCTGTTTTATCGGTAAAATAGATGGGGTCGACCGTGATGACATCCAAAATGGAGTCGCGAACGATAAATAATTCTTTTTGATCACTGAGCAGCTTTCGCGGAATTTCAATAGCGTTTTCTTCATCTCTGGCATCAATTCTGGCCTCCAGGTACATGCCTTCTTTAAGATCGGGATGACTCACGTCAATGAATAAGGTCACGGTCTGGGAGGCCTGATTTACGGCAGCATTGATACGGGCGACCTTACCGGTATAGGATTGATTCCCTTCCAGGGGAAACAAGTTCACGGTCTCTCCCACCTTGATAAATTGACTGTACGATTTATTGACGGCCACCTCGAGTTCATAAATAGAGGGATCGATAAATGATCCTAATTGTTGTCCGGGACGGACTAAAGTTCCTTCGGTCACTAGAGCTTCAGTAAGCACTCCGGTAAATGGAGCGATGATATAATATTTGTTGAGGCGTTGCTCGAGATTTTTAACGTTGTAGTAGGAAGTGATGATATTTCTTCCGTTGATAAAATACCGCTCCTTATCACTGCTCATTTCGGGCAGTTCCGGCACCCGTCCTTCCAGGTCAAAGCGATCCAAATACGCTTTCCATTTGGGGTAGACTTCCGGGTAATCCAATTGTAAATCAGGCATCACTGCCGTGATCAGATTGTACAAATTTCCTTTGGCGCTTTGCACCGAAGCCCGGTATTCTTCCGCATTGATGCGGATCAAGGTCTGACCTTTAGTATATTGTTGCCCGGTCTTAAAGGGATGCGCACTGCCGCTGAATACCCCTTGCACCTCTGCAAATAAGGCGACCCGATTCTTAGCCAATAAATTTCCATTGGCAGGAACCACTATAGGTACCGTGGTATTTTTTACGGTATCAATAAAAACGGTTTTGATGTCCTGACGCGCTGATGGCCGTTTTGGCTTTTCCTGGGTGAGAAGTAAATAGGTTATTAATGCAGCCAGTCCGAGTATAATCACCCCGGCTATGTAGAGTATCGTTTTGCGCATAGTCTTTATTTACTTTGACAACGATCAAAGAATGTTCACAAAACTAGCGAGCAAGGCTATCGAGCCCAGTTAAAGAAGTCATAAAAGAAAAGATCAGCTGAGGCTTTCCAGTTCACCGGTTACTGATTCCCAAGTATTCATCGCCTCTTCCAGTGCTTTTTTCTTTTTGTTATAGTTTTCAAAAAAATCCCCCTCAGCCATGACCCGTTCGTAATCTACGGCCAATTCCACATCCAATTCTTTAATCTCCTTTTCCAATTGAGCGATCTCGGCCTCCAGATTGCTTACTTTATTGTTGAGGCTTTTGACCCGCTTTTGGTCTTGATAAGATTTTTTCGATTCTGATTTGGAGGTCAAAGCTGTCTTTGATTCAGATTGCGTCTTACGTTCGATTTCGCGTAAGCTGGCCACCTCCCGTTGCTCTAAATAATAGTCAATATCGCCCAGATACTCCTTGATCCGATGATTTTTAAACTCATAGACCCGATCGGTCAATCCCTGTAGAAAGTCCCGGTCGTGACTCACCAAAATTAAGGTGCCTTCAAAACGATCCAGAGCATCCTTCAGTACATTCTTCGATTTGATGTCCAAGTGGTTGGTGGGCTCATCCATGACCAACACATTAAACGGCTGAAGCATCAGCTTGGCCAACGCCAGGCGATTGCGCTCGCCTCCGGAGAGCACACGTACGTATTTGTCGACCTCATCTCCTCGAAACAGAAAGGCCCCCAAAATGTCGCGCACTTTGATGCGGTTTTTTTCATTGGCTGCATCGATCATGGTGTCGAGCACCGTTTTACTGCCGTCCAGGTATTCCGCCTGGTTCTGGGCAAAATAACCCAGTTGCACATTGTGGCCCAACTTTAACTGGCCCTGATGCTCGATCTCATCAACAATGATCTTGGCCAGGGTCGATTTGCCCTGACCGTTCTGACCCACAAAAGCCGATTTACTCCCCCGTTCTACGAGGAGGTTTACGTTCTGCAGTACTTCTTTTTCTCCGTAGGACTTAGCCACCTGTTTGGCCTCGATAACCACTTTACCCGGATTGACCGATACTGGAAAGTCTAAGGTCATGACGCTATTATCGTCCTCATCCACTTCAATACGGTCCAGCTTGTCCAACTTTTTGATGAGCGATTGTGCCATGGTCGCCTTGGAGGCCTTGGCCCGGAACTTTTCGATCAGCTTTTCGGTTTGTTCGATCTGTTTTTGTTGGTTCTTCTGAGAGGCCAACTGTTGCTCCCGCAATTCTTCGCGTAAGACCAGGTAGTCTGAATAGGGTTTTGGGTAATCGTAAATGCGACCCAGAGAGATCTCGATGGTTCGGTTGGTCACGTGATCTAGAAACATTTTATCGTGTGATACGATCACTACGGCACCGGAATAACTCTTAAGAAAGCCTTCCAGCCAGATAATCGACTCGATATCGAGGTGATTGGTAGGCTCATCCAGTAAGAGGATGTCATGGTTTTGTAAGAGGAGTTTCGCCAATTCGATCCGCATCCGCCAACCGCCCGAAAACGTATCGGTCAGTCGATGAAAGTCTTCGCGCTCAAAGCCTAAGCCCTGCAGAATACGTTCGGTCTCCCCCTGGTAATTGTATCCCCCGTGCATTTCATACTGCGTCTGCACCTCGTTGACGTCGATCATCAGTTGATGGTAGCCTTCGCTTTCATAATCAGTACGGGTGGCCAGTTGTTCATTGATCTCCTCCAATTGCTTTTCCAGCTTCTTGATCTTTTCAAAAGCCTGGTAAGACTCTTCCAATACGGTTCGACCCTCAGTAAAATCAATATCCTGCTTTAGAAAGCCGATACTTACCTCTTTTTCGGTAGCGATCTGACCCTGATCGTACTCCTGATCACCATTAATGATCTTGAGCAAGGTAGACTTTCCGGCACCATTTTTACCGACCAGTCCAACCCGGTCCCCCGCACCCAATCGGAAGGTGATCTCGTCAAAAAGATATTCGCCCTGGAAAGACACAGAAAGTTTGGAAACATTTAGCATGAGTGGCCCTGATAATTTTTGCAAAGATGCCTATTTTTAAGGTCTTAAGAAAACAGTATTGAAATTCCTGAAAGGACACAAATTGTATAGTATTTTGACCGGAACCTGTCCGGTCTGCCAGGAAGAATCCATGTTCATTGACCCCAATCCCTACCACATCTCCAACACTTTAAAAATGCACGAACGTTGTGGTCATTGTGGGACTAAATACAAGATCGAGCCCTCCTTTTTCTACGGGGCTATGTATGTAAGCTATGGTGTAGGCATCGCCTTTGCCGTTACGACCTTTGTCCTGGTCTATTACCTCCTTCAGATGTCGTTGATGAACTCTTTTTACGCCATCATGGCGGTTATCATTTTGACCGTACCCATTAATCTAAGACTTTCGCGAACTATTTGGATCAACTTATTCATGAGCTACGATTCGAAGAAGACGAACTCCTAAATCGTTCGATATCCACTTCTTCCAGGAGCGGTTCTTGCTGCTCCAGATGGGTATAGAGCATTTGCGCAAGATAAACCGAAGCCATGATCCCCCGGGTTCCCAATCCATTCAATACAGCCAGACGTTCGTGCTCCGGATGTTTCCCGAGTAAAGGTCTGCGATCTCCCGTGGTTGGCCGTATCCCGGCCTCCTGATCCACAATCTCATACGGACAATCGATCGTCTTTGCCAGCCATTCCTTAAGCTCGTTTTGAGCACCTTCAGAGGGGATGCTGTCTTTATCCTTCCAATTGAAGGTCGCCCCCACTTTATAGCGATCATTTCCTAGCGGAATCAGGAAATATCGCGATTTTACCGCTGCATCAAGCTGTAATTCCGGGGCGTGAATCGTCAGGTATTCCCCTTTATTGCCAATCAAGGGTAACTGGTGGAAATACGGGTTGTGCTTGATACCAAAACCTTCTGCAAATACGATGCGTTTTACTTCCAGGTCCTGATAGCGGAGTCCGGAAGGATGGATTTCCAGTTCTTCGTGCTGGAAGTTCGCTTTCGCGAAAGCGTGCTCCTCCTGCAGTTTTTGCTCATAGGCAGCCAGTAGCGCTCCAATGTTGATCTGCCCGGTACCAGCAACCGTTCCCAAACCAAAGGGGCTGTACAAGCGTTTATTGGTGCTTTTTTGGACCTGTCCCTCCAGAAAGTCTCCCAGAGCCGGGCTGTCAGAAGCGTAGATCCAGTTGTTCTGATCTTCGATGGAAGAAAACAATTTTTGAACCGGCAGCTGACGAACCACATCGACCTGCAATCGTTGGGCCAGCTCGCGATAAAATGGTAAGGCCAGCGCCCATTGTTCCCGCGCTTTCCAAGGAAGCGTATATCGCTTAAGAATGACCGGATTATAGAGTCCGGCAGCCACTTTAGAGGCGCCCGGACGCCCGTTATCAATCACCCGGAAGCTGTGTCCTTTAGCGCGCAGGGTTTCGGCGAAAGCCATTCCGGCCAAGCCTAATCCTACAATAAGGTAATCGCATTGTTTCATGCGGTAAAAATAGAAAACGCCCTCACAAGGAGGGCGTTATACAATCTATATTCTGGCAAACTTAATAATTCCACATATCGCTTTCGAGGTTGCGAATTTCTTCTTTCAGGCGTTGTGCCTCCAGAAGTTGCATCATCGAGTTTTCTGCGATATACTCTTTCACCTGACGATCTCCCTGAACATTGTCTACCCGGTAGATCATGCCGTTAAATCGTCTGGAATTGAGCAGATGATCATAGGAGATGGGCTTGGACGAATTCGCATTATTAAATGCTTTAGCTTCATGCAAGACCTCTCGCGCTCCCGGGAACCAAACCCAGAAGAGGGGGATCATTTGAACATTTTCATCATCAATAAAGTTTACGTCAGGTGCGACCGGTGCGATCGCGATCATACGGTACTTCAATTCGCCTTGACGTTTGTCGAAATACCACATTCCGCGAATCCAATACTGCTCAATATCTGCAGCCGTGATGTCACGACGGGTGATGAATTGAGGATCGATAGGAATACCGGCATTGTACTGTTCGATACCCAGATCAGTAGTGTCAATTTTCGACATCGCTGCTCCAAGATCATCCAGGGTCACCTTTTGAGTAAAGTACGAATCGGAATAGATAGCGTCTATTTTACCTTGACGAATACCCTTCACCAGTACATCGTACAAAGACCGACGGTCTTGTCCGATATTGATGGTATCTAAAGGATAGTACAAGGGGAAATTGACACGCTCATCCAAATCAACGACTTCCCAGACATTCTTAGACCACAGGACGTCGCGTGAGTCGACATACCCGTAGGGTAAGGGCTCATCGTTGTCATTGGCAACCTGCTCCTCCGTTTTATCAAACATTTCTTCAGGAGTGGTGGCATTGAGGATATTTACCTGACCAAAAGCCAGTGCACCCATCAATAGCATGCTGCATCCTAAAAATATACGCTTCAAATTCATAATTGTTTTATTAGTTGGTCAATTCAACAAATACAGGCGATACTTTCTTAAGCTTGTAGCCCGAGTTGCCGGCAATTTTGGCTTCGATATCAAAAATCTGCACCGTAGAACCGCGCTTAGCACGCTGCAATACCGACTTCGCTCGTGAGTCTAAACGGTTTCCGTTTACCTCAACGGTAGCCTGACCGTCTACCTTCATCTTAAATCCGGTAACGTTCAATTTTAAGTCAAAATCAAAATCAGGTAAGGCTGCAGAGATCGTAGAGATCTCGAGTCCGTTACGTTGCATTTTTACAATATCCATCTCACCACGTACAGCACCCACCGGTCTTGGAATATCCTTGATACGGAAGGTTTTGTTATCGCTTACGGTTTCTCCACCGGGCAGCTTACCGCTTACCTTGATGGTCACCTCACGACCTTTGACGCTAGTCACGTTCATCAGGTAGTTACCGGCACCACCGGTAGCTTTAAGACCGGGAGCATTGGCGCTCACATTACCCACACCTGGAATGGAGATGGTCATCGGGTTATCCACCCCACGATATACTACATTCATCTTATCCGCAGAGATAACTGCAGAATTCGGTTTTGGGATTACCGCATAAGAGCTCTTAATAGGAATGCTCTTTTGCTCTTCGCCTTCGGTATACTTCAATTCTCCAAGAATCTCTTTCTCTCCTACACTACCTGCGGGGAAATCAAGTACGACCTGACCGGCTTCTAGTTTATCTACTTTTTTACCGTTGATCACTACTTCGTCAAAGGTTAATGAAGAATCAAAACGACCCAGTACAACTTTCCCTTTAAAGTTCTCTCCATTAAAGAAAGCCGTCTTTTCAGGAACAACGATCGCCTGGTAGTTACTTAAGGAAACTTCACTTTCCAGCTGGCCTTGCAATAATCCGGAGAATACTGCTGACTGAGCCGCACGGATATCGTTCTGCATTTGTGTAAAACGCGTGATCGACGCTGCCATGGGGTAGCCTTCAAAGTTGTAGTTTAACCAGTCTTGAGTAGCCCCTTCATTGGTTTTTACCGGACTTAAATCAAAGTTCGATTGAACGGATTGATTCAGCTCGCTGTCACCAAGAATAGCGGCCATTTTGGTCTTGTACTCTTCAATCTTGCTTAAGAACTCCTGACCTTCTTTGGTTGGGCGGTCACCGGTAAACCAGTACTCGTCCAATACATCAGAACGGTTCATTTGCGCATAACGCGATTGATCTACATCAGCTGTAACCGTAGCTCGTACTTCACCAATGTAGTTGAATAGTTCATCAGAAACTTCCTTCACCTGCTTCGCTTGTTCAAGCAGCGGGGTATATTTCTCACTCTGCTCTACCGCTTTTTGCTCTAGACCTTCCAGTGAGATTTCGTTTCCATCTTCCAAGCGCTCGTTGGAGGCTTGAAATTTTTTGTCAAATATTCCAAATGCATTCAACACTTCCGTATCGACGGTCATTGCGATCATTGCAATGAACACCAGATACATCAGGTTGATCATTTTCTGTCTTGCGGATGTTTTTCCTCCTGCCATTGTAATTAGTTTTTAGATTAAAATTGGGGTTTTGTTTGAAAAACTAATTATACAGTAGCTCCATTCAAGGTTTGACGGGTACCCATAGCAGAAAGCATTCCGCCATATACGCCGTTCAAAGAAGAAAGGTTAGTCGCCAGGCTTTCCATTTGCTTGGTCAATTGAGAAGCATGAGCAACTACTTGCTCGTTCACCTCCGCCTGACGGCTAGTAGATTCTACCTGTACTTTATAAAGGCTGTTCAATGATTCCATCTGAGCCGCAGCTAGGGCTAATTCTTCGCTGTACTTCTTCGTAGAGTTCATTGCTTCTGCAGTTGGAGACATACTCTTGGCTGCACCTTCAAAATTCTTGATGCTTTCGCTCAAGCTGCTCATCAATTCAGAATCGATGCGCGCTTCTTTCAACATATCGTCTAATTTCTTAGAAAGAATACCTTCTGCATCCTGATCTGCTTCAATAAGACCCTGACGAACATTAGACTCTCCTCCTGCTAATTCAGGATACACTAAAGTCCAATCCAGTTCGTCTCCTTGCTTTTCGAAAGCAGAATACATAAATACGAGGGCCTCAACGATCATACCTGCAGTAAGAATTGCAGAACCTCCCGGCCAGTGTTGAATTTTAAATAGGGCACCAACGATTACGATTGCTGCACCCATTCCATAAACGAAATTTGTAGTCGAAATTTTTCCTTTTTGTTTTGCCATGATAATAGATTTTTGGTTAATGACTTTGCAGTCTTACAATTTGGGGTTTAGTTAAATTTAAAATTGAGTTATTAATTAATTAGGATTTCGGTTTAGGTTGATCTTTTTGTCAACACCCATATAGTCTTGCACGGTTCGGAAGCCAATGTAGCTACGTGCACTATCTGCGTATTCATAATCTCGTGTACTCACTTGTAAGAAATAAGCTACATCCTTCCAGGATCCTCCTCGCACTACTTTACGTTGGTTAGACGCGTCGTTTACGTTCGGATTCATGGTCGAAAGGTACTCGTATGAATTAGGGTCATAAGAAGAGGCTACCCACTCAGAGACGTTACCGGCCATGTTATACAGGTTGTAGTCGTTGGGTTCGTAGGCATCTGCTTCTACGGTATATAAGGCCTGATCTGCGGCATAGTCACCACGGAGCGGCTTAAAGTTAGCCATAAAGCATCCCCGGTCATTCTTTGCATAAGGACCTCCCCATGGGAATGTCGCACCTTGCAGTCCGCCACGGGCGGCATATTCCCACTCGGCCTCAGAAGGCAGACGGAAACGGTTGACAAAATCGCGGTTACGCTCTTTTTGATAGGCATTTTTATATAAGGTTCTCCACTCACAGAAAGCCTTGGCTTGCTGCCAGGACACTCCTACCACAGGATACTCGTCGTAGGCGTTGTGCCAGAAGTAATCGTTGTGCATGGGTTCGTTATACGAATAAGCGAAATCTCTGATCCAGGTGGTCGTATCCGGATAGATCTTAACCACTTCGGTCTTGATGTGATCCGAACGACGGGCTCCGCGTTCTGCTTTCGCAGCAGCTTCCATATCCAGGTAGCGGTAACGGAATTCCAGCTTGTCTACGTCAATGGTACGCTGACCGTTGTACGACTCTTCAATAGGAATGTACATGGTGTCCATCACCTCAACGTAGTACTCATCAGGAAACTCAGCGGTATCCCAGATTAAGTCTACCTCTTTATTGAGACGACGACCTTCAAAGCCTTCGCTAAAGCTGTAATAATTCTCATACATGTACTTGTCGTAGGGAGTCATGTTCTCCGGATCGGTGTCCATAAAGGCAAACTCGCCAATGGTACCGTTTCCTGGAGTTTCTCCCAGCTCTTCGGCGAAAATTGCCAAGCGCATACGTACAATAGAATCTTTAACCCAATCTACAAACTGTCGGTACTCGGCATTTGTAATTTCCGTCTCATCCATATAAAAAGATCGAACGGTAACTGTTTTTGTTGGGGCGTCATTCACTTTGGCAATATCTTCATCACTTTTACCCATGATGAAAGACCCGCCTGAAATTAAGGACATCCCGAAAGGCTTTTCAGGATTCCATTTCTTTCCTTTTGCGCCCACGAGTTCTCCGCGGTCGCTACGGCCACAAGAGGCCAGAAGAAAAGCAATTGCAACAATTGGGATTAGCTGCTTCATAGTTTTTAGGTTAAATCTGGTTTTAGGGCGGTAAACGTATTCATTTATTCGATAAAAAACAACTTTTTATCGATAAAATGCCCTTTTTCTTTAAGTTAAACTGTTAAATTTCGTTTTTGAGTCTTGCATTTAACCATCTTTCAGGATACTCTTGGTCAATGGCTTTTAAGTAATCCTGGTAGGTGCATGGTAATAACGTGTGTCTTTTTAATTTATTATTAACAGACGAAATAAATGGCAACTCGATCCACCAGCGTTCGGTCTTGTTGCTCTTGTAGAATATGAGTACCTCATCTTCTATAGGTACCTGATAGGTGAAGAAATTATTTTTTACGTCGCTTAGGTTTTCATTGGCGCGATAATTCACCCCTTCAATGAAGTACCAAAGCATCTGAGCGATCAGCATGGCCGAGCGGTCTTCCTGGTCGCCATTCTTGAATTCAAACAAACCAAAGATGGACACGCGGTCGCTTATTCCGGCATAGCGCGCTATGGCGCAGGCCTCCTTTCCATCGAAGCCATTTGGCACCACATGATCTTTCATGGGCAGTGCTCCCGAATGGATTGCGCCCAGGTCAAAAGAAACAATATCCGCGTCCCGCATGGCCGGTTCGACCAAACTGAGATCTGCCGCCACATTACCTAGTCGATAGGCATCAAAATGAAGCCGTTCGACCAGATCGATCTCTTCCTGCGGATTAAAATAGGTCTGAAAGCCGACATTGGAGTAATTAAAGAGATTATAGGGTTTGTCGACAATCATCTTTCCCACGTAGGATTGATTGGTAATGGGTTCGCTGGAGTCTCCCATATCGAAACGGGAATCTACATTGACCAGATTGACCATCTGATCCAGTTCATCAAAGGCGCGATAAAGGGCGTAGGTAAGGTCCTGGCTACCGCCTAGAACGATCAGAACACAATTCTTTTTAAAGAGGTCGATGGCAATAGACTTAAGCGCATAATAGGTATCCTCTACTGTCTCCCCTTTCTCGATATCTCCAAGGTCCACGCAGGGCTCGGTCCAATTCCCGGGAAATAGGCTGTAAAAATTTTTTCGGATGCTATTAAAGTCGACGGACTCCTGCAAGTGGTTAACATCCTTTCGATTTTCGCGTACTCCTACCAAAGCGATTCTCGCCTTGTTGAGTTCAGGCAGTCCGTGCTGCTGACTGTGGATGTTGATCTTGGAACCTAAGGCTCCGGGGTGTAGTAATTGAATATGTGCTAAAGCTGCTCCGTCAACCGGAACCAAAACTTCGTAGGCCATTTACTTCTTTTTTGCTTTGGTGGCTTTTTTCCTGGTCGTCTTTTTCTTTGTTGCTTTTTTCTTGGGTGCTTTCTTAGCGAGTATGTCTTTGATCTCCTCTAAAGTGAGTTTGGCAGCCTCTACCGTTTTGGGCAGTTCGATCTTGGTTTTTCCCTTGATGATATTGGAACGACCCCAGCGGGCTTTCTCCACCCGAATTCCCTCTTCTTCAAAGTTAAGTAGGATCTTGTCTTTGTCCTTCTGTTTTTTCTCCTCGATCAACTGTTCGATATCTTCCTGGCTCAGATTATCAAAATCATATTTTTTATTGACATTGATGAAAGTACCGTCCCATTTGATAAAAGGACCAAAACGCCCCACGCCCTTTTGAACGGGTTTGTCTTCATAGTGGGCAATAGGCGCATCCGCTTTTTGCTTCTCCTTAATATACTCAATGGCTTCGTCAAGATCAACCTCCAGAGGATCCCGTCCCTTGGGGAGGGATATGAATTTTTTACCGTGACGCACATAAGGTCCGTAACGTCCGTTATTCACCTGCACTTCGTCGCCTTCAAAGGTCCCGAGATCGCGAGGCAACTTGAACAGGTCCATCGCCTCTTCATAGGTAATGGTGTTCAATTGCTGATCCGGACCCAGACTTGCAAATTGCGGTTTTTCATCGTCCTCTACAGAACCAATCTGAACCATGGGTCCGTATTTACCCAAACGTACACTCACCGGTTTACCGGTTTTAGGATCTTCGCCCAGGATACGCTCGCCGACCTCTCGGTCTGCATTTTCAGCAACGTCCTTCACGTGGGGATGAAAATCTTTGTAGAAGGACTTCATCATTTTGGTCCACTCTTCATTCCCTTCGGCGATTTCATCAAAGTCTTCTTCTACCTTAGCGGTGAAGTTGTAATCCAGTATGTTCTCGAAATGAGTAACCAGGAATTCATTGACGATGACCCCAGTATCGGTAGGAACTAATTTTCCTTTATCCGAGCCCACTGTTTCAGTCAGCTTTTCCTGCTTGACCGATCCGTTTTTAAGGGTCAGGACATCATATTTACGCTCGGTGCCTTCTACGCTTCCTTTTTCTACGTATTTCCTGTTTTGAATCGTGGTGATGGTGGGTGCGTAAGTGGACGGCCGACCGATACCCAGCTCTTCTAATTTCTTGACCAAAGACGCTTCCGTATAGCGATACGGAGGTCGGGTAAATCGTTGGGTAGCGGTAATCCATTCATTATCCAGAGCCTCCCCTTTTTTCAAGTCGGGTAATAAGCCTTGCTCTTCCTGATCTTCATCATCACTTCCTTCCAGATAAACGGTCAAGAATCCTTCAAAGGTCAAGATCTCTCCATTGGCTGTGAAGTGTTGTTCCACCTGATCGGATTCGATCTCCACATGAGTACGCTCTAATTTAGCATCGCTCATCTGCGAGGCGATGGCTCGTTTCCAGATCAAATCGTACAACCGGGCCTGATCGCGATCAATATTGACCTGATGCCTTGAAAAGTCGGTCGGCCGGATGGCCTCATGCGCTTCCTGCGCTCCCTTGGTCTTTCCTTTATAATTACGTTCCTTATGGAATTCGCTACCGTAGGCTTCTTCAATCTCTTTTTTGGCCGCCTTCTTGGCATCCACCGAAAGGTTGACGCTATCGGTTCTCATGTAAGTGATCAGTCCGGCTTCATACAGCCGCTGGGCCATGGTCATGGTCTTACTTACCGAGAAATAAAGCTTTCGCGAAGCTTCCTGTTGTAAGGTAGAGGTGGTGAATGGAGGCGCAGGCGATTTCTTTGCCGGCTTCTTGGTGAGCTTGCCCACTTTAAATTTCGCGGAAGCGTTGGCCTTCAAGAATTCTTGAGCCTCTGGTAACGTATCAATATTCTTAGGCAGCTTGGCCTTAAACGATTTTCCTTCCTGTCCATTGAATTGCGCATCCACGCGATAGGATGCGGTAGGGGTAAAATTCTGGATTTCCTTTTCACGCTCAACGATTAATCGTACGGAAACCGATTGCACCCGACCGGCGGAAAGTCCGCCTTTTACTTTTCTCCAAAGTACCGGAGAAAGTTCGTAGCCTACCAGGCGGTCAAGCACCCGACGTGCTTGTTGCGCATTGACCAGATTGTAATCGATCTTTCTAGGGTTTTCAATGGCCTTGAGTATGGCATTTTTAGTGATCTCATGAAAAACGATACGCTTGGTATTTTCTTCTTTGAGATCCAATTCTTCTGCGAGGTGCCAGGCGATGGCTTCTCCTTCCCGGTCCTCATCACTGGCCAGCCAAACCATTTCCGCTTTAGCTGCCAAATCTTTCAATTTCTTGACTACGGCCTTTTTGTCTTTAGAAACGACATACTTAGGGGTAAAATCTCCGTCCACATCAACACCCAACTCTTTAGAGGGCAAATCGGCGATATGACCAAAACTGCTTTCCACTTTAAAATCCTTTCCCAGAAATTTCTCTATGGTTTTTGCCTTTGCCGGTGACTCTACAATTACTAAGTTTTTTGCCATGTTGTGTGATTTGCGCCTACAAAAGTATGCGAAAAATAACTATATCTCGACCAAGTGCATAAAATGACCATAATTTGCACTCCTTAATAGGAAGGCATTCCAGTCCATACAATCAGCCTCCAGCCGATCACTTAGAGTTTCAATCAGAAAGTAGTTTAACGATTAAAAATTTAAGGCGTAGGCCACTTGCAGATAGGCATGTCCGTCTTGAATAGCCGTTTCCTGGGTCAGTAAATGAAGGACGACCCGGTAATGATTGCGCTTGTGCCGGTGATTGATGCCCGCCGTAAAATGTAACAGACTTTCATTGGGAGTGACCGTGAATACCTCTGGATCTTGAAACCAATCACCCTCAAGCAAGGCATTGTGAATGACGTAGCGATAGGAGGCGCCAAAAACACCAAAGAGTTCATTTACCCCATTCCCGATACGGCCGTAACGCATGGAGTGAGCGGTATTCTGACGCTCCCCTACAAAGAGCTGTAAGCCTTGTTCCACATAAAGATCCTTATTACCGAGACTCAACTCCGTTAATAAACCCAAAAAGGGACGATCCGGCTGGCTTCTCGTGCTGAACTCCTTAATATAACGGGTCTTTAGATTGAATAATACTGCATTTTCGATCTGGGTGATCCAGGTAGGGTCTCTTGAGCCGATCAGATCGTGGTACCATTGCTGGAGCACCCGGGCTCCTGACCACTCCCCGGTTACTCCTAATTCGGTTTGAAATTGCCATAGATGTAAGGCTGACGGTTTGCTGAGACGAGCGGAAACAAAGGTCCAACCGGCGTAGGGCCGATCAATATCATCAATATCTTCTTCTTTGATTTCGGAAGGGGTGTGGGTTTCATGTCCCAAGACATAGGTCAGCTCCAACGGAAAATCCTCATCATGGGTAAAGATGAAATTCTTCTTCAGCTGATGCGTAAAATGGAAAAAGGTGCCCTGTGAATAGTATTGGTCACTTAAAAAATAGAGGTCATTGTCGTGCTGGAAACCGAGTTGTTTATCCACTACGGAAGCCTGCTGAGCCCCGGCTGTAATGCCTATCCAGAAGAAAATAATGAGGTATCGCAATCGCATGAGCGACGAAAATAAAATAATTGACTTTCTAAGCAGTGAAAAAGAACGAAAAGGCACGCTGACACTTTGTCACATCTGTAGAATAATCCTATCTTTGCGCGTTCAATGATCAAGAGGATTCTTGAAAGCGGTATGGAAAAGATTATAGACGAAAAATTACAGGGAAGCGCACTGGTACGCGAAGGTCAGGCTACCAACACCAAAAAACTTTTTATCGAAAGTTATGGTTGTCAGATGAACTTTAGCGACAGTGAGATCGTCGCTTCCATTTTGCAAAAGGAGGGCTACAACACCACTTCCAGCCTGGAAGATGCTGATCTGGTCTTGGTGAATACCTGCTCCATCCGAGAAAAAGCAGAACAAACCGTACGTCGTCGCCTGGAAAAATACAATGTAGCCAAGCGGTCCAACCCCAACATGAAAGTGGGAGTTTTAGGTTGCATGGCCGAGCGACTGAAGAGTAAATTTCTGGAAGAAGAGAAGATCGTTGACCTGGTAGTAGGCCCCGATGCCTATAAAGACCTGCCCAATCTCCTCAACGAGGTAGAAGAAGGGCGTAATGCAGTGAATGTCATTCTCTCCAAAGAAGAAACCTATGGTGACATCGCACCGGTACGTTTGCAAACCAATGGTGTATCCGCCTTTGTTTCTATTACCCGGGGCTGCGATAACATGTGTACTTTTTGTGTGGTCCCCTTCACCCGAGGCCGGGAACGTAGCCGCGACCCGCAAAGCATCCTGGAAGAAGTCAATGACCTGGCCAGCCGGGGCTACAAGGAAGTGACCCTGCTGGGTCAGAATGTTGACAGCTATTTGTGGTACGGAGGGGGATTGAAGAAAGATTTCGCGAAAGCGAGTCCCATGCAGCAAGCTACGGCCACCAATTTTGCACAGTTACTCCGACTTGTGGCTGAAGCCCAGCCCAAAATGCGTATTCGATTCTCGACTTCCAATCCGCAAGACATGACCCTGGATGTGATCGAGGCCATGGCCGCTTATGAGAATATTTGCAATTACATTCACTTGCCGGTACAGAGTGGAAGCAACAGAATTTTAGAGGCCATGAATCGTCAGCATACGCGGGAAGAGTATATGGAGCTGATCGACAACATTCGCAAACTCATTCCTGACTGCGGGATTAGCCAGGACATGATCACCGGATTTCCCGGAGAAACGGAAGAAGACCATCAGCAAACCCTCGAGCTTATGGAGTATGTCAAATACGACTATGGCTTTATGTTTGCCTATTCCGAACGGCCCGGCACCATGGCTGCTCGCAAACTGGAGGATGACGTGCCCTTGGAAGTCAAAAAACGCCGACTCGCAGAGGTCATCGCTTTGCAGCAAGAACATTCCCATTACCACACCAAACAACAAGTTGGGAAAACCATCGAGATTCTCATCGAAAAAGAATCCAAGAAGAACCCTAACGAGTGGAGTGGTCGAAATACCCAGAATACCGTAGCCGTATTCCCCAAAGAGCACTATAAAGTGGGCGATTATGTGATGGTCAAGATCAATGCTTGTACCTCAGCGACCTTACTGGGAGAAGCCGTTGGCTACAGTCCGAATAACGAATAAAATTGAAGTCGGCGCTGCCTTGGTCACGCCTTCGCGAAAGCAACTATGGAATCCATACAAGCCATTAAACAACGATTTGGAATTATAGGAGATGATCCTAAACTCAATCGCGCGATCGAAAAAGCGATTCAGGTAGCTCCTACCGATATCTCTGTACTCGTTACCGGTGAAAGCGGCGTAGGAAAAGAAAGTATCCCGCGCATTATTCACGCCCTCTCCCACCGTAAACACAATAAATACATCGCGGTCAACTGCGGGGCCATCCCTGAAGGCACTATTGACAGTGAACTGTTTGGTCATGAAAAAGGGGCCTTTACCGGAGCCACCTCCACCCGAAGCGGTTACTTTGAAGAGGCTGACGGCGGGACCATCTTTTTGGACGAAGTGGGTGAACTCCCCTTGCCCACTCAGGTGCGACTCTTACGGGTTTTGGAGAACGGAGAATTCTTAAAAGTAGGTTCTTCCAAAACCCAAAAAACCAACGTACGCATAGTGGCGGCCACTAACGTCAATATGTTTGAGGCCATCAAAAAAGAAAAATTCAGAGAAGATCTGTACTACCGTTTGAGTACGGTGGAGATCAACTTGCCCCCTTTACGGGAACGTAAAGACGACATTCATTTGTTGTTTCGGAAATTTGCAGCCGACTTTGCCAATAAATACAAAATGCCGACCATCCGGCTGAGTGATCAAGCCGTAGACTTACTGCTGAAGTACCGCTGGCGCGGAAATATTCGTCAATTGCGAAATGTGGCCGAGCAAGTCTCGGTACTGGAGGAAAACCGCACCATTGACTATCAGACCCTAAGGCATTATTTACCGGATGCCGGTGATAATCTGCCTGCCGTGGTGGGTAAAAAACAGGAAAGTGACTTTAGCTCTGAGCGTGAGATCCTGTACAAGGTGCTCTTTGACATGAAGAGCGATCTCAATGACCTGAAAAAACTCACCATGGAGCTGATGAAAAAGGGGAATACCCAGGATGTTCAGGAAGAGCATGAATCGCTGATCAAAAAGATCTACAAAAAAGACGAAGACGATTACGAGACTGCTGAGGAGGTGATGGAAGTACTGCACATTCCGGAGCAGACTACTCCCAAAGCGGTTCCTCCTGCGCCCGTCAATGACAAATATGATTTTGCAGAGGAGATCGAAGAGGAAGAAACCCTTTCTTTACAAGACAAAGAATTGGAGTTGATCAAAAAATCTCTTGAACGTCACAGCGGTAAGCGTAAAGCAGCGGCAGCCGAATTAGGAATTAGTGAGCGCACCCTGTACCGAAAAATCAAACAATACGATCTCTAAGTAGAGCCGAAAGATATGAGTCGATCGAAACCCATTAGCATCGTTTTAGGCATACTGTTACTGGCGTGTGTCCCCACTGCCTGCGGGATCTATTCCTTTAGTGGGGCTTCCATTCCGGAAGGAGCCAGTACCTTTCAAGTCAATTATTTTCAAAACAACGCGCCATTGGTCGAGCCCGGTCTGGAGCGGGATTTCACCTTTGCCCTACAGGACCTCATTCAGGATCAGACCAGCCTCACATTGACCACCAGTGGCGGAGACCTCATCTACGAAGGAGAGATCGTTGAATATTTTGTGGCTCCGCAAACCGCCACTTCACAGAATACAGCCGCCCAAAGTCGGTTGACCATAACGATTAATGTACGCTACATCAATACCTTGAATCCGGACGATGATTTTGAACGCCGCTTTTCCTTTTTTTCCGATTACCCGGGCACCAATCAATTGACCGGGGCCCAACTGGATGCTGCGGTTGAGGAAATTTTTGAACGGATCACTCAGGATATATTTAACGCGTCACTCGCCAACTGGTAGTCATGAAAAAGGAAACCTTCATTCGCTTACTGGAGCATCCTCAAAACATCAACGAGGAACAGACCAAAGCGTTGGTGACGGTCATCGATCAGTTTCCTTACTTTCAACCCGCGCGCTCCTTATACCTCAAGGGCTTAAAGAATCAGGACAGCTTTATCTATAACGCCCAGCTCAAAACGACAGCCGCCTACACGGTAGATCGGTCCATCCTCTTTGAATACATCACTTCGGATGAGTTCATGCAGAATGAGATCAGCGATCAGATCAAAAGGCAGGAAGCACGCTTAAGAGCCATTGAAGTGCACGAAGCCCAGGATGTCTCCGGTCAGGTAGAACGCGAAGAATTGGCCAAGGCCAATCAGGTCTTAGACCCGCAGCTGTTTGTTAAAAAACCCAATTCAGACACCACCCCGGAACCCAAACCCAAAAGTCCGGAGGAGCAGTTAAATATGGGAAAGCCCATTCCCTTCAATAAAAAAGAAACCCATTCTTTTTTTGAATGGTTGTCCATTACCCGACCTAAACCCATAGATCGTTCTTCCCAAAAGCAGGAGACCTCAAGTACAGAAGAAGTTTCAGAAGCAGAACAGGAGGAGGCTAGTGCTGCAGAGGAGAGCAAGGCACGCAGACAACAATTGATCGATCAATTCATCAGCAATACGCCTAAAATCGTTCCTGCGGCCGACCGTTCTGCTCCTCCCAAGAAGCCCCTGGAATTTCCGGAGCCCCCCGCTGAAAGCCTAATGACAGAGACCCTGGCACGGGTGTATTTAGAACAAAAAAACTATAAAAAAGCCAAGCAGGCGTATCGAATTTTAAGTTTGAAATATCCGGAAAAAAGTGGTTTCTTTGCAGACCAAATTCGCGCCGTAGAGCAAATTCAAGAAAAGCATAAGAACACATGAGTACTTTTTTAATATTTCTGATTCTAATCATCATCGTGGCCTTTCTATTGGTCGTCGTGATCATGGTACAAAATCCTAAAGGTGGCGGACTGTCTTCTTCTTTTGGAGGAGGAGGTACGCAGCAACTGGGCGGCGTTCAAAAGACCACCGACTTTCTCGACAAAAGTACCTGGACTTTAGCCACGCTATTGTTGGTACTGGTTTTATTGAGCAACGTGACCATCTTTGGTGGCGGACCGCAAAGCGAGTCCAAGGTGATCGATGAGAATGCCGTGGAAGATGCCACTCCGGTACAAATCCCGGCCACCACTGAGGAGACCACAGCTCCTGCAACAACTAGCGACAGTCTGTCAAATTAACGCTGTCAAACGAAGAGCTTTAGGCCGATTCTCACGAATCGGTCTTTTTTTGTGCAATTTTGTCAGACCCTTTGCCATGGCACACTTTTCGTCACTATGCACCCGTAACTTTTATTACTAATAACTAAAAAATAAAACTAGACAATGGCATTGAACATTAAACCACTAGCAGACCGTGTCTTGATCGAGCCCGTGCCGGCTGAAACCAAGACCGCATCAGGACTCTACATTCCCGATTCCGCTAAAGAAAAGCAGCAAAAAGGCAAAGTAGTAGCGGTAGGATCTGGCACAAAAGACCATAAAATGACCGTCAAAGAAGGTGATATGGTACTCTATGGTAAGTATGCCGGGACTGAAATAAAATTAGACGGAACCGACTATATGATCATGCGCGAAGATGACATCCTAGCGATCGTATAAGGTTCTTCATTCACTCGCGCTGATCTTCTTCAGCGCAACTCAAAACAACATTTTTTAATCGGGTGATGCTTTCGCGAAAGCACACTCTAAAAATAACAACACAATGGCAAAAGATATAAAATTTGACCTGGCAGCACGCGACGGAATCAAGCGTGGTGTAGATGCATTAGCAAATGCAGTAAAAGTAACTCTAGGTCCTAAGGGACGTAATGTGATCATCAGCAAATCCTTTGGTGCTCCTCAGGTAACCAAGGATGGGGTGACCGTAGCCAAAGAAATCGAACTGGAAGACGCCCTGGAGAATATGGGTGCCCAGATGGTAAAAGAAGTCGCTTCCAAAACCAATGACCTGGCCGGTGACGGTACCACTACGGCAACCGTATTGGCTCAAGCCATCGTTTCGGAAGGTTTGAAAAACGTAGCTGCCGGAGCCAATCCTATGGATCTAAAGCGCGGTATCGATAAAGCGGTAGAAGCGATCAACGAAGATCTGGCCAAGCAGGCCAAAGAAGTAGGATCTTCTTCCGAAAAGATCAAGCAGGTAGCTTCCATTTCAGCCAATAACGATGATGTGATCGGAGAATTGATCGCAGAAGCTTTTGGAAAAGTAGGTAAAGAAGGTGTGATCACTGTAGAAGAAGCTAAAGGAACCGATACCTACGTAGATGTAGTGGAGGGCATGCAATTCGACCGCGGATACCTGTCACCCTACTTCGTGACTGACAGCGAAAAAATGCAAACCGAACTGGAGAATCCGTACATCTTGTTGTTTGACAAGAAGATCTCTTCAATGAAAGACCTGCTTCCGGTATTGGAGCCTGTCGCTCAATCTGGGAAGCCTTTATTGATCATCGCAGAAGATGTTGACGGAGAAGCGTTGGCTACTTTAGTGGTGAACAAATTGCGTGGCGCCTTAAAGATCGCCGCCGTAAAAGCTCCCGGCTTTGGAGACCGTCGTAAGGCCATGTTGGAAGACATCGCGATTCTTACCGGAGGTACCGTAATCTCTGAAGAGCGTGGATTCACTTTGGAGAACACCACCATCGATATGTTGGGTACTGCTGAGACCGTAACCATCGACAAAGACAATACCACTGTAGTGAATGGTGCCGGTAAAAAAGCGGATATCAAAAACCGAGTGAACCAGATCAAATCGCAGATCGAAACTACGACCAGCGACTACGATAAGGAAAAATTACAGGAACGTTTGGCTAAATTGGCCGGAGGAGTTGCTGTACTTTATGTAGGTGCTGCCTCTGAGGTAGAAATGAAAGAGAAGAAAGACCGTGTAGATGATGCCCTTCATGCGACCCGTGCGGCCGTTGAAGAAGGGATTGTTGCCGGAGGTGGAGTTGCCCTGGTACGCGCTAAGTCGGTGCTTGACAAAGTAAAAGCGGTGAACGCTGATGAGGCTACCGGAATCCAGATCGTCAACAAAGCGATCGAATCTCCGTTGCGCACCATTGTCTCCAACGCGGGTGGCGAAGGTTCTGTAGTGATCGCTAAGGTCATGGACGGCAAGAAAGACTTTGGTTACGATGCGAAGTCGGAGGACTATGTCGACATGATGAAAGCGGGAATTATCGATCCTAAGAAAGTGACCCGTATCGCTTTGGAAAATGCAGCCTCTGTAGCAGGAATGATCCTGACCACCGAGTGTGCCCTGACCGATATCAAAGAAGAGAATGCCGGCGGCGGAATGCCTCCTATGGGAGGTGGTGGAATGCCCGGCATGATGTAATAGACCGTTTAGGTAAATTAGAAAATCCGCTCCTCAGGGAGCGGATTTTTTGTTTTATTCAAAATGTCCACAATAAAAAAGCCATCAGTACTGATGGCTTTCTTTTTTATAGTGCGATCTCCGCGAAGGAGACCAGAAGCAAATTACTTCTTCTTAGCAGTAGCTTGCGGAGCTTTTTTAGCCATAGTTTTGGCTTTAGGCTTGCTGATTTGCTTTTGTGTTCCCATGTTGATACAGGATTTAAATTCCTAGTAAATGTAGTTTAGATTGGAATCGGTCGTAGCTACTTTGGCTATGATTTAACTAAAATTTTCTTCTATTTTTTTCTACGAATATACTGCAAGGCAGAAAGGATAATCAGGAGGATTAAAATGGGCAGAATGATCATCAGGTCGATGCGTAAGGTGGCCTGCCCCGGGTGCTCCCCGGCAAACTGCTGAACGTTCTTCTCCCAGACCATGTACAAGACCAACACCACTACCGTGGCGATCTGCGTCATGGTCCAACCTCCCTTCTTCTCCTTCAAAACTTAAGGTTTGATTTTGCGATCTACGGCTCCGCAGCTGAGCATCTGATCTCCAAAATAGGGATTGCGGATCTCCGAAGCATTAGACAACCAGTATCCGCCCTGCCCGGAAAAGGCCATGGGACAAAACTGATAATACAAGGTACCCTCTGTAATATTTGCCTCGACCAACGTCAGCATCGCTGCCGTCAGATCGCTAAAGGCCTCCCGCTGGGTGTTCACATCGGTCGTTTGCGCGATCGCCTGAGCCGGACTCATCAACGATTCATTGGCTGGCTGCCCTTCCACTTGTTCCAATAGCGCAGCCGCGTAGGTCTGGGCCTCCTTGCCGTTGGTATTGACCAAAGCCGTCTTAATCAAATTGTATTGGTTGTAGAGACGGGCCACCGTACTGTCAGAAAAAGTAGCCTTTAAAGGTGCCGATTGTTCATTCAGGGCTGCTTGCTTTTTGGATTGCGGAGCCTCCTTGGTTTCCGGAGCTTGTTCATTCTTACAACTCATGACCACTACAGCCAAAAGCAGGATATATCCGAGTTTTTTCATGAATCTTATTTTGGACAAAGGTACAATACCCACTTATTTCGACTGGCGTTTGTAATAATAAAAGGCAGGCAGCAATAAGAGAATGAAAAGGGGATGTATCAAAAACCGCCGCACATAGAACAGGCTCATAAATTCCTGTTCGGAAGTCTGGAGCAAGACCACAAAAACGGAAAAGAGCAGTACAAAAAGGATTCCGTACAATAGTGCAGCGAAAGTGATGATGCCCCGTTCTTCAAAGGCCACCCACAGGATGAGTAAGGAGATCAGGCTATTGATCGTAAATCGAAAAAAGAGATGCAGCAAGAATTTGGGATAATTTATTTCGGGAAGGGCCTGATTCAGAAAATTGCCCTTAAAGAATTCGGTGAGGGGGTCGTAGAAGAGTACGCTTTCGCGAAAGCGTATAAACGCCAAAAGTATAAACAGCAAAACGATCACCAGAATGCGAAAGGATGTTTTCATGGGGATTCGTTTTTAGTGAATCGACGCACCCAATACACCCACAGTAAAAACACGAAGCCATAGATGATGGCCGGAAATAGGGTGCCGTGTAAAAACTCGGTGTGGTCCGGATAGCGGTACAAGGCCACGCTGAGCAGGGCGATCCTCCCAATATTGACTACAAAGATGGCCAGGGCGCCCAGCCCTATAAACACCAAGGTGCTTTTCCAGCCGTTCCAAAAAGCAAGCACAAAGGCGCTAAACAATACAATTATGCTCAGGGCATTGCACCCTTCAATGATGATGGCCAGGTATTTCCCCTCCAGATACAGGTCCATGGCCGCTACCGTGGTGCTCGGGATTACCCTTGCGGTATATCCAAAAAACTGCAGCAGGGCTTCACTGGACTGGGCCACAACATAGGTGACCGGATCGGGCGGATACAGGTCAGAACGGAAGAAATGGAGATAGGCACGATAAAGTACAGTAAGGACTAAATAACTGCCCAAAAACGTAAGGATAAATTGAAGGACCGACTTATATTTGCCGAAGCTTGAAAACAAAAAAATCGCTTTAGTTAGCCCCTAAAATACACCAATTAATGGCATTTGATCAATTAAAAAATAAAGTAAGTGAAGTGCTGGACAATTCAGCGCTAAGCGTAGACCACCGTATGAACTTAGTCTGTGAGTTGTTACGCAAAAACGTGGACTATTACGATTGGGTGGGGTTTTACTTCAGAAATGGGGACAAAGAAGAACTCAAATTGCGCGCCTTTTCCGGAGCTCCCACAGAACACACCATCATTCCTTTTGGCAAAGGGATCTGTGGTCAGGTGGCGATCAGCAATGAGAACTTCGTGGTTCCCGATGTAGAAGCGCAGGACAACTATATTTCCTGCAACATCAATGTCAAATCAGAGATCGTGATCCCACTCTTTGTCGATGGTAAAAATATTGGGCAGATCGATATTGATTCAGACACTCCAGATCCCTTTACAGAAGCTGACGAGCAGTTTTTAGAGTGGGTAAACCAGGAAGTAGCTGAGATTTTGGAGCAGGCATAATGACTCAGAGTAAACGTCAGCTCCTTGATCATTAAGTCATTCATTCAATAACCCCTTAATTGCCTTACATTCCCTGACGGATGGCTTCCACCGGATCCAATCGGCTGGCCATGAATGCCGGTATGATTCCGGCAATCAATCCAATAAATACACTGGAGAACATGCCCCAGAAAATATTGGCGGCTGAAAGCACGAACTCAAAGTCGCCGGTAAACTGACTGGCTACCAAAGTGATGATCCACACCAGGAACAGACCGATCAAGCCTCCAAACAAGGCGAGTATCACCGCTTCAAAGAGGAATTGAAGCAGGATAAAACGGTTTTTAGCCCCCAGCGCTTTCTGAATCCCGATGAGATTGGTGCGCTCCTTCACGCTTACAAACATGATGTTGGCAATACCAAAGCCGCCCACCAGGAGTGAAAAGGCTCCAATAAAGCCTCCAATGGTACTCATGGTTCCGGTGATATTGTCGATGAAATCCGTGAATCCCTGCAATTGATTAACAAAGAAATTATCCACGTCCCCGGGCTTCAATCCCCTGAACTGCCGCATTTTTTGTTTTAGCATCGCACTGAATTCACCCAAATCCGCACCGGACTCGGGCTTGATCACAATGGCCGGAAAGGCAAATTTGTTGCTTTTGCCGTAGATGCGCCGGGCTACGTTCACAGGGATGATGGCTACGGTATCCTTACTATCCCCGAAAAGGCCTTTACCTTCTTTTTTTAACACTCCAATGACCGTAAAGCGCTGGCCGTAGAGGCGTACTTCTTTTCCAATGGGATCTGAGCTCCCGAATAGCCCCTTAGCAATCTCATCACCCAAGACCAATACATTCGATCCGCTAACCGACTCCGACTCGTTAAAGAACCGACCGGCCTGCAATTCTAAGGCTTCGATATTGTAATACCCATCCGTTACCGGAGCGATGTTGACGCTCTCCATAAGCTTATCCTGGTACTTGATGTTCTCTGCCCCTACGTTTAAACTGTAAGAGATCGCCTCGAGTTCCGGAAGGTTACGTTCCAAAAACTGAAACTCCTCATAGGTCACATCCGGGAATTGCTCGCGCTTCCACCGCGGGATGTCTGTAGGCCCAAAAGAGAAACGAGCCAGATAAATGGTGCTGTTGTCCAGAGAGGAGATGCTGCCTGTAATTTCCTTTTTCAGACTGTCGACCGCAGCCAATACCCCAATGATGGAAAAAATACCAATGGTCACCCCCAATAAAGACAGGAAAG
Source organism: Flavobacteriaceae bacterium YJPT1-3 (assembly GCA_029866965.1). GTDB lineage: Bacteria > Bacteroidota > Bacteroidia > Flavobacteriales > Flavobacteriaceae > Croceiramulus > Croceiramulus getboli. The sequence goes on from CP123444.1 coordinate 462,073, forward strand.
TTCGCAGTTTATTATTGCGTAAAGCATTGATGGCAAAATTGAAACTTTCCAGTAAAACCCTAAGGTAAATCAGCATAGCCTGAGTTCTGTATTGCGTATATCTCCTGCCTTTCGCGCAGGCTCATTCTTGAAAAATCTAAGATAGGACGTAATTGTCGATTTTTTGTTACAAAAAGCAGGGAATAAGCCTCAAGGATACTCATTTATTTCCTAGTGAAATCGTTACTTTTGACACTTCATTTCAATTGTCCATGAGCACACTAAAAAAAGCAAAAGCAGCCCTCGTTTCCGTATTCAATAAAGAGGGTTTAGCCCCTTTGGTTCAAAAAATGCATGACTTGGGGATCACCCTCTATTCTACCGGTGGTACCGAAAAATTCATCAAAGAACTGGGCATTCCGGTGATCGCAGTTGAAGAGGTCACCTCCTACCCCTCTATTCTGGGCGGTCGGGTCAAGACCCTTCATCCCAAGGTTTTTGGTGGTATTCTCAACCGTCAAGAGCACGCAGGAGATGTTGCTGAAATGGAACAGTATGAGATTCCTCAATTGGATATCGTCGTGGTCGACCTCTACCCCTTTGAGAAGACGGTGGCCAGCGGAGCCTCTGAACAGGACATCGTCGAAAAGATCGATATTGGGGGTATCTCCCTGATTCGCGCTGCCGCGAAAAACTTTAAGGATACCCTGTGTGTGTCCTCTGTAGCCGATTATCAAGAAGTCCTGGAATTACTCTCCTCAGGAGATGGTCAAACCAGCCTGGAAAATCGAAAGCGATTTGCAGCCAAAGCCTTTAACGTATCCAGCCATTACGACACCGCCATTTTCAATTATTTCAATACCGAAGAACAGGTCTTCAAAGCCAGCGAGCAACAAGCCAAAACGCTACGCTACGGAGAGAATCCGCATCAGCAGGGTACTTTTTACGGTGATTTTGACGCCCTTTTTGACCAACTGCACGGTAAGGAACTATCGTACAATAATCTTCTGGACGTAGATGCAGCGGTCAATCTGATGATGGAGTTTCAGGGCGAAACGCCCACCTTTGCCATCCTCAAGCACAACAATGCCTGCGGCCTGGCTCAAAGTGATACCTTGTTGCAGGCCTACAAAGATGCCCTGGCCGGAGATCCGGTTTCGGCTTTTGGAGGTATTCTTATCGCCAATACGACCATTGATGCTGCCACAGCAGAAGAAATTCATAAGTTGTTTTGTGAAGTGGTCATCGCCCCTGCCTTTAGCGATGAGGCCCAAGAGATTTTAAAGGGGAAAAAGAATAGAGTCCTCCTCGTTCAAAAAGAAGCGCCTTTAAGCAGCCAGATCGTTCGCACCTGTCTCAATGGTCTGCTGATACAGGAAAAGGATACCAAAACCGATACAAAAGAGGACTTGGACTACGTCACTAACAATAAACCCTCCAAATCAGAGTTAGAAGACCTGTTGTTCGCCAGTAAAATCTGTAAACACACCAAGTCAAATACCATTGTCCTGGTGAAAAACAAGCAACTGTGTGCCAGCGGAACGGGCCAAACCTCTCGGGTGGATGCGCTCCGCCAGGCTATCGACAAAGCAAAATCTTTTGATTTCGACCTCAAAGGAGCGGTGATGGCGAGTGATGCCTTTTTCCCGTTTCCGGATTGTGTGGAAATCGCTGATCAGGCCGGGATCACGGCGGTTATTCAACCGGGAGGATCCATCAAAGATGCCTTGAGTATTGATTATTGTAATGAGCACGACATGGCCATGGTCATGACCGGAACCAGACATTTTAAACATTAAAGCAGAAGGGATCGTCTGAGCGCTATTCCGTCCCTAAGGTCGTCAGACTCGATTTTGCGACCGGCCCGACGAAGTCATTCTGGCGGGAAGCATGAACTTAAAAAAATAAAATTTAGTACATTACACGCCTTTTAAACCCAAATCGCCAACTTTACCTCAACTAAACTATGGGATTTTTTGATTTCCTCACCGAAGATATCGCCATTGACCTGGGAACAGCCAATACGCTGATCATTCACAACGACAAAGTCGTGGTAGACAGTCCGTCCATCGTAGCACGCGACCGCACCACCCGCAAAATCATCGCCGCCGGAAAAGAAGCGGCGCAGATGCAGGGGAAGACCCACGAAAATATTAAAACCATCCGCCCGCTAAAAGACGGGGTGATCGCCGATTTTGATGCCAGCGAACAAATGATCAGCATGTTCATCAAAGAAATCCCTGCTTTAAAGAAAAAATGGTTTCCTCCCTCCCTGCGTATGGTGATCTGTATCCCATCGGGAATAACCGAGGTGGAAATGCGCGCGGTAAAGGAAAGTGCGGAACGGGTAAACGGTAAGGAAGTATACCTCATTCACGAACCAATGGCTGCGGCTATTGGAATTGGCGTAGACATCATGCAGCCCAAAGGGAATATGATCGTAGATATTGGAGGAGGTACCACTGAGATCGCCGTGATCGCCCTGGGAGGTATCGTTTGTGACAAATCCGTTAAAATTGCGGGTGACGTTTTTACCAATGACATCATCTACTACATGCGGACCCAACACAACCTCTATGTAGGAGAGCGCAGTGCCGAAAAGATCAAAATTCAAATTGGTGCGGCAACTGAAGATCTGGAGCTGCCACCGGAAGAGATGAGCGTTCAGGGTCGTGACCTGCTTACCGGAAAGCCAAAACAGGTGCAAATTAGCTTTCGCGAAATTGCCAAGGCCCTGGATAAATCCATCCTGCGTATCGAAGATGCAGTAATGGAAACCTTATCTCAGACACCTCCAGAACTTGCAGCAGACATCTACAATACCGGGATCTATTTAGCCGGTGGAGGTTCTATGCTCCGCGGCCTGGATAAACGCCTGTCCCAAAAAACAGACTTGCCCGTATACATTGCTGAAGATCCGTTAAGAGCAGTAGTACGAGGCACCGGAATCACCTTAAAGAACCTGGCTAAATACAAGAGCGTTCTGATCAAGTAGGGAAATCCATAAGCCATGCAGCGAATAATCAATTTCTTGATCAACAACAGAAATTTTCTTCTGTTCGTTGTCCTGCTTAGTATATCCTTCATTTTCACCATTCAATCGCACTCCTATCACCGCAGTCGTTTTGTCAATTCGGCCAATTTCCTGTCGGGTGGCATCTATGAACGGGTAAATAACATCAGCAGCTACTTTGAGCTCAAGGAGATCAATGAACAACTGGTTGAAGAAAATGTCTATCTCCGCAGCCTCATTCACAATCCCAATGATTCTATACAAGCTCGCACCGACACTACTACTTTTGGCGGGAAGTTTCGCTTTGTCCCGGCTCGAGTGATCAATAACAACTACGCTCGAAGCAGTAATTACCTCACCCTTCGAGGTGGCGAGCAAGACAGCATCAAGCCCGACCTGGGCGTGATCACTCCGCAGGGTATCGTTGGTATTGTCGACAAGGTATCTGATCGTTACAGTACGGTGATCTCCATCCTCAATAGCAGTTCGCGAATCAATGCTAAACTCAAAAAATCGGAACATTTCGGCACCTTGGTTTGGGATGGTGTAGACCCTAACATCGTTCAACTGATCGATGTGCAACAACAGGCACCCGTACAGCAAGGCGATACGATCGTCACCGGCGGGAAGTCGACGATCTTTCCTAAAGACATTGGCATTGGTATCGTGCAAGGATTTATGTTGGACCAGAGCGAGAATTTTTATACCATCTCTATCCGACTCTTTAATGACATGACCAACCTGGGGCCAGTGTACGTCATTGAGAATCTAGACGCCTCTGAAATACTCCAACTGGAACAAGAGACTGAGGATGAACAATAATATTACTCGTAATCTCTTGCGCTTTGTGCTTTTGGTCCTGCTTCAGGTCACTTTGTTCAATCACATCAATTTTTCGGGCTTTATCAATCCTTATCCTTATCTGCTATACGTTGCCCTCTTCCCCATTTCGGGAAACCGCTCCCTCCTACTTTTTAGCAGCTTTTTATTAGGCTTGAGCGTTGATATGTTTGCCAATAGCGGAGGCGTGCATGCAGCGGCTTGTCTCATCATCGCCTTTTTGCGTCCGGTGGTTCTGCGCTTTTCATTTGGCGTAAGCTATGAATACAATACGGTAAAGCTTTCCAAGGTCACTTTAGCTGAACGTTTTGTTTACCTGAGCATTTTGACATTGATCCATCATTTCGTCCTCTTTAGCCTGGAGATATTTAACGTTTCCGATATACTTTTGATTCTGAAAAATGCGTTGTCCTCTAGTATCTTTACCATCATCTTAAGCTTAATATTTGTCACTCTCTTCAGCGTAAAACGTTCATGAGGAAACTGCTACTTTTCAGTGTTATTCTATTCACCGGCGTCGTTTTTATTGGACGGCTCTTCTATCTTCAGGTGATAGACACCTCTGCAGTACTTCTTTCTGAAAACAATGCTATTAAAACAATTTACGACTATCCGCAGCGCGGTCATATTTACGATCGAAACGGAGAGCTTTTAGTTTCCAATCAGCCTTCCTACGATGTCATGGTGATCCCGCGTGAGGTAGAGCCATTCGATACCTTAGAATTTTGCGGCTTATTACAAATGAGCAAGGAGCAACTAAAGAATCGATTAGATAGGGCCAGAACGTACTCTCCCCGACTGCCTTCGGTGGTCATCCCCCAATTGACTAAAGAGGAGTATGCGTATCTGCAGGAAAAGATGCGGAAGTTTAATGGCTTTTACATTCAAAAACGAGCCTTACGGGACTACCAGATCGATTATGGAGCCAACATCCTTGGGTACATAGCCGAAGTTACGCGCCGTGACATCAAGAACAATCCCTATTACCAAATGGGAGACCTCATTGGCCGACAGGGAGTTGAAGAGCAGTACGAAGAACTATTACGGGGGGTCAAAGGAGTAAAATACCTGCAAAAAGATCGATTTAACCGTACTATAGGAGCCTACAAGAACGGGGCTTTAGATACGCTTCCGGTCAAAGGGAAGAATATCACGCTGACCATTGACGGGGTATTACAACAGTACGGGGAACGCCTCATGGAAAACAAGCGAGGCGGGATTGTCGCCATAGAGCCAGCCACGGGGGAGATTCTTGCCCTGGTCGCAGCACCCAATTACGATCCTGCCTTACTGGTGGGCAGAGAACGTTCTAAGAATTTTACAAAACTTTGGAACGATACGCTGGCCAAACCACTGTTCGATCGGGTATTGCAAGGAGAATATCCTCCGGGCTCTCCATTTAAAACCTTAAATGCATTGATTGCACTGCAAGAAGGCGTGGTGAATACGCAGGAACGCTTTTCCTGCCGAATGGGCTATTACTATGGGAGTCGGGGTCGCAAGCTTGGGTGTCACTCACACCCGAGCCCGTTGAATATGGTGCCCGGAATCGCTTATTCCTGTAATGCTTATTTTGCCAATGTATACCGCAGGACCATCGAAAAATACCCGACGGCCCAGGAGGGTGTTGACCATTGGAAAGCACATTTAGAGAGTTTCGGCTTGGGGGACTATCTGGGCTATGACCTCCCCAGCGGTCGCCCGGGACGAATTCCAAGTGCCGACTATTACAATCGTGCCTATCAGTATCCCAAATACAACTGGTTTGCTACGGCGACCATCTCCAACGCGATCGGCCAGGGGGAAGTGAGCCTAACGCCCATGCAAATGGCTAATTTTACTGCAGCTATTGCCAATCGTGGTTGGTTTAAGACCCCACATATCCTTAAAGATGTGGAGGGGCAAGACAGCATTCCTAAGGATTATACCCTAAAACGACAGACCACTATTGATGCAGAGCACTTTGAACCGGTGGTTCAAGGCATGAACGACGTTTATAACTACGGTACCGCCAATTTTTTGAAAGTCCCAGGTATCGAGATCTGTGGAAAAACAGGAACCGCCGAGAATTTCACCAAGATCGATGGAGAACGGGTTCAATTGACGGATCATTCGGTATTTGTGGCCTTTGCTCCTAAAGACGATCCTAAGATCGCTATTGCTGTTTTTGTTGAAAATGGCTACTATGGGGCTCGCCATGGTGGACGTATTGCCAGTCTGATGATCGAAAAATACATCAAGGGAGAAATCACCCGAACCGATCTGGAACAGTGGATTTTGACCCATAGTCTGGAGGAAGAGTACGCCAAGCCCTATAGCGGAGAGCCTTTCAAAATCAATATTTAATGAATCGATTTTCCAGACAGGTAGGAAATTTTGACTGGCTTTTAATTGTTCTTTACTTCATGCTGGTAGCCATGGGCTGGATCAACATCTACTCTGCTTCTATGGATGTGGAGGCCAATGCCGATTTTTTCAGCTGGAGCAATTTGTACGCCAAGCAACTGATCTATTTTTTGCTGAGTCTGGTTCTTATTGTGATCATTCTCTTCCTGGACAGTAAGTTCTTTGAACGGTTCTCCAGCATTATCTACGTAGTTTCCTTACTCAGCCTGCTGGGTCTTTTCGTTTTTGGGAAAAATATTAATGGAGCCACCAGTTGGTATGCTTTTGGCGGAGTCAGCCTGCAACCCAGTGAATTTGCAAAAGCCGCAACCGCCCTTGCCCTGGCGAAATACCTCAGCGACCTACAAACCAACATCAAAAGTTTTAAAGATCAACTCCGAGCCTTTCTAATTATCGCTCTCCCCGCTTTGATCATCATCCCTCAACCGGACCCCGGCAGTGCCTTGGTCTACGCCGCATTTTTCTTTCCTTTATATCGGGAAGGCTTGGCGGGGGTGTATCTTTTTGTTGGAGTTGGCGCCGCTGTGCTGTTCGTCTTGACCTTGATCTTTGGACCCTTGGCCATAGCGGCGGGAGTTGCCTTATTATCACTCCTATTGTTTGTAAAGAATAGAAAACGGCGTCCGTCGAAACTGGCTCATCTTGCCATTCCTATGGTTTGTGCGCTATTTGCCTTTTCGGTCAACTTTGTATTTGAAAATGTCTTTGAGCAAAGGCATCGCGACCGTTTTAATATAGTTCTAGGAAAGGAAGTCGATACCAAGAGCATTGGCTACAATACCTATCAATCAGAAATTGCCATTGGTAACGGCGGCTGGACCGGAAAAGGATTTCTAAATGGTACACAGACCAAGGGAAACTTTGTACCGGAACAACCTACGGACTATATTTTTAGCACCGTGGGTGAGGAATGGGGCTTTCTGGGAAGTGCTCTAGTCATAGTCCTCTTTGTCATCCTGCTACTGCGCATCATACAATTGGCTGAAAAGCAGAAAAAAACGTTCAACCGGGTCTATGGTTACAGTGTTGCGGGTATTCTTTTTATCCATTTCCTGATTAATGTGGGTATGGTGACCGGAATCTTTCCCACCATTGGCATCCCCCTGCCTTTCTTTAGCTACGGAGGCTCCTCCCTTTGGGGCTTTACCGTACTACTGTTTATTTTCATCAAATTGGATGGCAATCGCCTAAATGAGTGGTAGAATTCATCTTCTATTTTTTACGCTTTCGCGAAATTGAGCAACGCCAGACCTGCCTGCCTATTAGCACACAGACAGGTTTACGATTAGCGGCAAATCCTAATTTGCATCGCGTTTGTATAAAAACTATATTCGCAATCTTTAACGTCTTATTAACAAAAGAAGGCGAAGAACCTCAAATCATCAACTTATGAAAATGACTCGATTCCTACTACTTCTGGCAGTAGCGCTCACACCAACTGCGCATGGCCTGGCGCAAAAGTCAAAAGGCACTAGTGTAACCATCCCAAAAATCAGTTATCCGGAGTACCCAACACCTGACAATGTAGAAACCTATATGGTTGCCATTGTCAACAAGGAAGGTCAAGCCCTGCCGTTTTCGGAGCAGGAATTGCAAGATGAAGTACAATTTGAAAACTTTAAAGCGGTCGCTGAAGAGGAAAGTCCTGACCTATTTATCGCCTTACAAGGCCTCCAGATTGAAGATATTGACGTTACCGTAAAACGAAGCAAGGCCAAGGAGCGCTTTTACCTGAGTATGTTGCCTAAGGAAGGCGCCGTGATTGGTATTCTCACGATGGCTCATGGTGAAAGTGTTCACTACAACACCTTAGCCATAACCCCAAGAACTACAGCCGATCAGCAAGTGATTCCTGAGACCTTGGAGTTTGACTTTGACGAAGCAGAACAGTATTTAGAAATTAGTGCTGATGAAAGTCAATTCAAAGGCACTCCTGCCCTGGTTGAGGCCTACACTAAACAAGTCTTGGGCCCTGACTTTGTAAACACAAGATTGGCTCCCTACCTCTATGAACTTTACGACACACGCGCGGAGACTTATGCAGAGCGATTGTATTACATTAAGGACAAGAAGAATGACGAGCTTAGCGAAGAGACGGAACAACAGCTCGAAGCCCTGGAAGCCCTGTCACAGTCTCTATCTAAAGAAGACATTACCAATGGCGCTTCAGTCTTAGATGCACAGGTTATTTATTGGAAAGGACTACTCAGCAGCTACCCAGAGGATAGCAAATCACACCGCGACGTTCGCTGGGGAATTTTGAAAAATCTCTATTATCTCGCTTTGGCCCAAGGTAAACTCAACGATGCCGTAAACTATCATAACCAAATCGACGAATTGGATATCAATGGGCTGTCTACTGGTTTATTCAAGGCAGAACACAATAGTAAGGTGGCCGTTCTAGAGAAAAATTTTGATCTCAACACTGGAACTAAGATTGTTCCCGAAAGTTTTGAAAAGGACGAAATGATGAAAAGCTTGGAGGCACGGGAAGAGGCCTTTGCGAACAATATCGAAAAGAAAGAAGGACTCATCATCACTACGGAAGGTGAAAAATTGGAAGGACTAATTACGCTGTCATTTATTCTTCCGCCTTCTGATGAGCCCGGTACGATGATCAATCTGGATGGTGATCAAACCGCTAAGATTGTTTATTTAACTTATGAAAATGACAAGGGCAAAACGAAAACCAAAGGATATAAGGCAAGAAAAGTGCAACGCGTCGAAGTTGACGGAAAAGTATTTGCACCAGTCAACCCGGCCGCAGACGAATTGGATACCGCAGTCAACATTGCTAATTTGAGCTTTAATAATACTGTCTTTATGCAGGAAGTACATACTACCGATGCTGTCATCCTATATAAAGATTTGACCAAGCCAGACGCTTATTTCTTTAAGTTTCCCGAAGACAAAAAGGCTGCTCAACTGGAGGAGAACTTCGGTGGTAATTTCAATGAGGTGACCGCAGAAACCTTTAGTGCTTGTCCAGAACTTTCTGAGCGTATCGCAAATGGTGAATTTCAATCGAACGAAGCCGATCTAATTAAAATCGTAGACGCCTTTAATACTTGTCAATCCAACTAATCGTCAACTAGACGAAGATTATTCTAAAAGCCATGAATTTCATTTTTCATGGCTTTTATCTTTATCAAACTTGACGGAAACCGATTGAATGAATGGTAAGTCGATCTACTTCCAATAAGTAGATGACCGTTCCAGTTGTTGCTCCAAATCATCATCCATCTGTGCGAAAAAGTCAATACCGGTAAGTTCCTCTATTTCATCAACCGAGACTACAAAGGCTGATAACGGCTGATTACTTTCCTGATGATCGATCAAAAATGCCACCATCCGGGGATTGGACTCCTGCGGATTCAATATGATTTTATAATACTGTTCAGGCACATCTACACCCTCTTCCCCTATTTCTTCTAGTCCGCCGGTCAATACGCCCCCGGTAACCACAAAGAGCTTCTTGTACTTTCTAGCCCATCTTCTGGTCTGAATTTCCAGCCGGTTCCAGATCCCTGCATTAAAGTCGTTACGCTGCGGACTGATATTGCTCGTCAGGAAGGTCTCATCATAAGCTTCCTTTGAAAAACGTCTGTCTCCCGCCGGACATAAATGGCCTCGGTCATAGCCGGAATTTTTGTAATTCCGCCAATGCGCGGCACCACTTGGGACGGCCAAGTCAACCTCAAAATAGGGCCGCTTGCGATCCTCATCAGAAAGGTGCTCCCGGCGTAACTCATAAGCCACCCACTCTGCCTGCTCATGAGGCTCACTATAAGACAACGAATAGTACTCGTGATGAACAATCTGCCCTGTTGTGGAGCTTGGCAACCAGGTCGTATGGGTCGTAGATTTGAGGATTTTCCCTTCTTCGATTAAGGGCTGGCGCTCACGTTGATCCAGATAACGCTCTGCCCAATAAATCAAGAGCACTGCGATGAGCATAAAGAGAGGGTATAGATATTTACGAGACATGACTAGTTTTTTACATCCAAAGCATCGCGTAACGCATTACCGATCAGCATAAAGGCCATTACCAGGATCATGATCGCCAGGCCGGGAATGATGGCTAGATACGGCTTCCCCAGGATGATATAGGAGTAATGATCTTTGATCATGGCTCCCCAACTGGGCGTTGGTGGCTGGGCTCCGATACCCAAAAAACTAAGGCCGCTTTCAATAAGAATGGCCGAGGCAAAATTGGCAGCCGCGATCACAATAACCGGTGCCATGACATTGGGGAGTATGTGTCGTTTGATAATCCTAAAGTCGGTAAACCCCAAAGCTCGTGCCGCGGTAACGTATTGAAGCTGTTTGACCCCCATCACCTGCCCGCGTACTACCCGTGCTACTTCTACCCACATGGTTAGACCCACCGCGATAAATACCTGCCAAAAGCCCTTCCCAAGGGCTAGAGTAATGGCAATGACGAGTAGTAAGGTGGGAATCGACCAGGTCACATTGATGATCCACATAATCAGGGCATCAACTTTTCCACCAAAGTAACCGGCAGCCGCTCCAAGCGTAATTCCAATAAGCAAGGAGATCAATACGGCAACAAACCCGATGCTGAATGATATACGTGCCCCGATCAGCATTCTACTCAGGAGATCACGACCGTACTTGTCTGTTCCTAATATAAAATGACGTTGCTGTACCTGTGCTTTCGCGAAAGCGATATCCCCACCATAAACTGATAATGGGACGCTTTTTTGAACTTCCTCATCGACAGCATTGAAGGGAATATAATTCAGCTGATCACCATCGATGGTGTACGATTCGATCGGTATCTCTGTGGCACTATCCCTATCGCCAAAAAAGAAAGACTGCAAAAAAGATTCTTCTGTTTCAACAGCACCGGGAACCCGCAACATCAGTACTTCAAAACCGGGCGGCTTCGAATGGATAGACAAGTGCATTTGATTAGCATTTTGAGAGTCATCCGGAGCCAGAGCGTAGGCAAATAAGGCTAGAAATCCACACAATACGATGACGCTCAAACTCAAAACGCCCCAAAAATTTCGTTTGAACTTTTGGAGCGCTTGTCCGGTGAGTGAACGCGGCGTCTGAGCCATAAAGATTAATCCTTAACAGCGGCTAGCTCGCGTCTACGAATATTATTCAACTTCATATCTTCCAATACATTGATCGCTTCTTCAATGTACACATCTTGAGCCAGGTCTTCGTGCCAACGCTCGCGCTTTTCTTTTAAAATGGTATCATTGGCAAACAACGCTTCTTCGTGGCTTAATGATTTAAAGGTTAAGCTGGAATTATAATCTTCCAGGGCTTTAAAGCGTTCGGCTTCAGCGTCGTTCTTTTCCAGTCTGGCTTTATACCCTGACCAACTTAGCGGCCATATCGATTCGTCACGCTTTTTTCTTATCCATTGAGCGTACTCATCGATCAATTGCAATTGACTGTTCTGAGCCATACGGGCTTTACTGTTGGCAATATTTTCTTTAAAGTCAATGTATCCGTCCCATTTTTTATAGTCGGCTTTCGCGATCTTATCCCAGGGAAGCGGATCATTGAGATCACGCTCGCCAACGTCTACATAGCTATAACGATCTGGAACCACCACATCGCTCTTCACTCCTTCCAATTGGGTGGATCCTCCGTTGATACGATAAAACTTCTGGGTCGTGATCTTCAAGGCTCCCATATCCCCAAAATCAGTATTACGGGCGGCCATATTGAGATCGACCACATTTTGAACAGTTCCTTTACCGTAAGTTTGTTTGCTTCCTATGATGATGGCACGCTCGTAATCCTGCATGGCTGCTGCCAGAATTTCACTGGCGGAGGCAGATATTTCGTTAACTAAAATCACCAGAGGACCATCCCATAAAATAGAATCATCACGGTCGCTCAACACTTGCCCGTCTTCCCCATTGGAGCGTACCTGTACCACTGGACCTTCTTTGATGAATAAGCCGGCGATATCAACCACGGTCTTCAACGAACCCCCTCCATTATTTCTTAAGTCAAGCACCAGACCTTCTACACCTTGCTCTTTTAAACGAATGATCTCATCACGTACGTCTGAAGCGGCATTACGCTCCTTGTAATCCTGCATATCGAAATAAAACTTAGGCAGATTAATCACTCCGAATTTGCGATCTTCTTTATCAAGTACAGCTGTTTTAGCATAGGTCTCTTCCAATTCCACCACATCACGAGTGATGACGATATTCTCTACAGAGCCATCAATTTTCTTCTTTACATTCAAGGTGACCTTAGTTCCTTTCGGACCTTTGATCAATTTGATAGCGTCCTCCAGACGCATCCCTACGATAGGCGTCGCCATGGTCTCATCTTCTTGAGCGACTTTAAGGATAATATCGCCTTCTTCCAGCTCTTCCCCTCTCCAGGCCGGACCACCGGAAATGATCTCAGTCACATGGATTTCTCCGCTCTTTTTCTGAAGTCGGGCGCCAATCCCCTCAAATTGACCACTGATCTGAAGATCAAAACGGTCTTTATCGAGTGGTGCCAGGTAATAAGAATGAGGATCAAACTCCATGACAATGGCGTTGATGTAGACTGAAAAATAGTCCTTGCGCTGAAGATCCTCAGTAAACTCGAAGTATTCTTCCATGGCATCTTTGGTAATCTCTCGAGCCTCTTCTTCTAATTCAGCTAAGGATTTCTCTTCGACCTCTTCTCCTTCTTCTAATTTTTTATTCTGCTCTTCGACCTTGTCGTATAGCGTGGCCAGCGTACTTAATTTCAACTGCTTTCTCCAACGCTCCTTGAGTTCGCGTTTATTCTTTACAAAATCAAGCTCTTCATAATCGGTATTCAATTCTTCCTCTTGATCCAGATCAAAGGGTTCACGCAGTACTTCCTGATAGATTTCCTGGGCATCAGCGATACGCTGCAGCATACGCTCGTGGGCCATATCAAAAAAGGTAATCTCTTTATTAGCGATCTGTTCGTCGATCTGATCCTTGTACTTTGCGAATTCTTTAATGTCACTTTCTAAAAAGTACCGTTTAGCAGGATCTAAAGCCGCTATAAATTCTTCGAATACTTGTTCCGAAAAATCATCATTAACTTCTTTGGCATCGTAGTGGTAACGGTCGAGTACGTAGGTAATTAAATCGACCAGTAGCTTGTCTTTATCAGGATTGTCAAAGCTTTTGGTGGTAAAGCTGCAGGAGGCAGCCGCAAACAAAGCGATGAGCACAAGTACTTTCAAATTTCTTTTCATAGTCATTACAATAGTGTTCTTCATCTAACGTACAAACTACATAAAAAACTGTGCCAGCTTTAAAAATTGTAGCTAATAATTTGTTAAACCAGAAAAACGGGCTAAGGCGTCTAATTTACGTAATTTTAGCTGGAATCAAATTACTGCTATGACAAACAAAAAACCATTGATTCTGGTCACCAATGATGACGGAATTACCGCTCCTGGAATACGCGCCTTGATTGAGGTCATGAAAACCCTGGGAGATGTGGTGGTCGTGGCTCCGGACAGTCCGCAAAGCGGAATGGGTCACGCTATTACGATCAATGACACTATATACTGCGACCCGGTCACCTTGCACAAGGATCAGGATCATAAAGAATACAGCTGCTCAGGCACTCCTGCCGACTGCGTCAAACTAGGTACTCAGGAGATCATTCATCGCAAACCAGATCTCTGTGTTAGCGGCATCAACCACGGTTCCAACTCATCGATCAACGTGATTTATAGCGGAACCATGAGTGCTGCGGTTGAAGCGGGTGTGGAGGGGATTCCGGCTATTGGATTCTCCTTACTGGATTATTCGCTGGACGCCGACTTTGAGCCGACTAAAAAATTTGTAAAACAAATTACTCAGAGCGTGTTGGAACACGGCCTACCCAAGGGTGTGGTGCTCAATGTCAACATCCCTAAATTGAAGGAAAAAGAGATTAAAGGTATCAAGATTTGTCGACAGGCCAGAGCGCATTGGTCAGAAGATTTTGACAAAAGGCAAAATCCTCAGGGAAGAAATTACTACTGGCTGACGGGAAAATTCATCAATGAAGATCGCGGGGAAGATACCGATGAATGGGCCTTGAGTAATGGCTATGTTTCGGTGGTTCCAATACAGTTCGATCTGACCGCACATCATGCCATCCAGGACCTCAACAGCAGAGACTGGTAAACGGACTTTAAACGAATGGATTACGCAACCTTTTTAAGAAAACTGTATCTTATACATTATGAAGTACTACATCATCGCAGGAGAAGCAAGTGGTGATCTGCATGGCGCCAATTTGATGAAGGCCTTAGGCGAGGAAGATCCGGAGGCTGAATTTCGCGTTTGGGGTGGAGACCTTATGGAAAAGGCAGGAGGCCAGATAGTCAAGCACTATCGGGATTTAGCTTTTATGGGCTTTACCGAGGTGATCATGAATTTGAGGACCATTATTAAGAACATCTCCTTTTGTAAGGAAGACATCGAAAAATTCAATCCCGACGCGCTTATCCTTCTTGATTATCCCGGCTTCAATCTGCGTATAGCCAAATGGGCAAAGAAGCAAGGAATCCCAGTGCATTACTACATCTCTCCGCAAATCTGGGCCTGGAAAGAAAGTCGGATCAAGGCCATCAAGCGCGATGTTGATCATATGTACGTTATTTTACCTTTTGAGAAGGATTTCTACGAAAAGAAACACAACTTCCCGGTCCATTTTGTGGGTCACCCCTTGATCGATGCCATCAATGATCGCGAGCAGATCCTTCCGGAAGACTTCCGGGCTGAATTTGATCTGAATGATCAACCCCTCATTGCACTGCTTCCCGGCAGCCGAAAGCAAGAGATTGAAAAAATGCTCAGTGTCATGCTGACCGTGGTGGATGAATTTCCGGAGCATCAATTCGTAGTCGCCGGAGCCCCGAGTCAGGATCCCGCTTTTTACGAAAACATCATGAAAGACAGTAAGGCTAAGCTGGTCATGAATCGCACTTACGATCTACTGAGTCTTTCAAGCGCAGCTTTAGTAACCTCAGGAACCGCTACTCTAGAAACAGCCTTGTTTAAAGTACCCGAAGTGGTGTGCTATAAAGGCGGTAAAATATCTTACCACATTGCCAAGCGGCTTATTAATCTCGACTTTATTAGTCTGGTCAACCTCATCATGGAGAAAGAGGTGGTTCGCGAACTTATTCAAGATGATTTTAATACTTTTAATCTCAAGAAGAGTTTAGAACACATTATGGATGGATATCAACGTGCAGTGCTATTTTTGGCCTATTACGACCTGGAGAAACGTCTAGGCGGGCCGGGCGCTAGCCAGAAAACGGCACAATTGATCGCCTCCGCTACCGCTCAGCAAAAACGCATGCATGGCTAGAATTGCCTTCCTATTCTTACTGGCCTTGGCGCTGACAAGCTGCGGATCCTCCCGCAAGGTGATGGATTCAACAAATGACACAGCTTCTCAGGTAGTCGAACAAGCACGATCTTTTGCCGGTACGCCTTATCAGTACGGAGGCACGACAAACCGCGGTATGGACTGTTCCGGACTGATCCACACGGCTTTCGCCAAAGAGAATATCATACTTCCCCGGGTCTCTCGAGATATGGCTCGTTATGGGAAGCCCGTAAAACTGAAGCAGGTTGAAAAAGGAGATCTGCTCTTTTTTGGCACTGGAAAAAATCGAAGGCGGATCAATCATGTAGGCCTGGTTACCGATGTCACCACTGACGACATTTATTTTATCCATGCGACCACTTCGCGAGGTGTTCTGGAGTCCAGTCTTAGTGAACGCTACTGGAATCGAGCTTTCGTAGAGGCCAAAACCGTCATCAATCCCTAACTTTTTGCACTAATCGTTTTCAAACGATAAAGAAAATAGCATCCCCTAAATTAGGGTATGAAAGGCATCAACATACCTCTGCTTTGGTGCACGCTTATGCTCGCTTTGGGCATAATCGCTGCGCACTATTTCCCCATGCCTTTCTCAAGATTCTGGATGCTGGGTCTAGGCTCTTTCGTGATTTTTGGTGTGGTGTACATTTTGGTCCGTAAATTGAAGTCCTTACGAATCTATTTCACCCTTAGTTGTGCCCTACTCCTGGCATTTTTGGGTTATGGTAGAAGCCTAAGTACCCAGCCTAAAAATCAGGATAATCATTATTGGCATCATCTGGAGCCTGGGAAAATTCAACAAGTTCAATTCCGCATTCTGGAAGAACGCAACTCCACTTCTTACGCACAACAATTCACTGCTTCCCTGCTTTCGATCAATGGCCAATCGACCCTAGGGCGGGTGTTGCTTCAGCTAAGGACAGGCGATAATTCCATAAAAAAACTAGTCCCTGACCAAGGCTACCTCGCCTTGGGGACCTTCCAACCTATCCCTGCCTCGAAAAATCCTTATCAATTTGATTATGGTAATTTTCTTGCGAATCAGAAAATTTACGGTCAAATCATTCTGGAAGAACAGGATTTAGTAGCTCTTGGATCGCTTTCTCCCAGTTGGCGTGGCTGGGCGTTTCGCTTTCGCGAAAGCGTTAAAAAAGAATTACTAGCATTGCACTACGAGCCGCTTGAGTATGCCGTAATTAATGCCCTCCTATTGGGAGAGCGGCAGCATTTGCCTAAGGTGCTCAGAGAGGACTATGCGGCTGCGGGTCTGATTCACATCCTGGCCTTGTCCGGCTTGCACATCGGTATCCTTCTATTAATCACTTCCGGTATTTTGAAGGTTATTTTATCAGCGAAACGCTATAGCCTTCTTCGATTACTGCTGACCCTCTTGATCATCTCGAGCTTCGCTTGCATCGCCGGCCTTAGTGCGTCCCTATTAAGGGCTGCTACCATGTTTTCTTTTGTGGCCATTGGAATGAGCAAAGGGAGACAGCAGGCCGGCTATAATGCCCTGATCATTTCGGCTTTAATTCTTTTGTGGATCAACCCAAAAATGCTCTTTGAAGTGGGATTTCAGCTGAGCTATGCGGCCGTTTTCTCTATTCTATGGATTTATCCGCTCATTCAGCGTTGCTATACGGCTCGATTTAAGCTGGACCGGCTCCTTTGGAATACCTTTTCCGTTAGTCTGAGTGCACAATTAGGCGTTTTACCCCTCAGCTTGTTCTATTTCCATCAATTTCCCGGACTTTTTTGGTTGGCCAATCTAGTGGTCGTGCCCTTTCTGGGGATTATTCTCGGCACCGGAATACTACTGATCGGCTTAGCACTACTCAATGCTTTACCGGCATTCTATGCAGACGCCTACGGCAATCTGATCGGGTTACTCAATGCCTTTACGCAATGGATCGCTGAACAGGAAATGTTCTTAGTTGAGCACATCTATTTCACTTTCTTTTTACTGCTGACCAGTTATGGTGTGTTGATCACCGGGGTTCGCTTTTTCAAAAAACCAGGCATTGATCGATTTCTTATTCTCACTTTTGGACTACTGATCTTCTTAGGCATCCTACTTATAGAAATTCAACCCAAACCGGACGCTCTGGTCATTCTCCATCAAAACCGAAAATCCTTGATCCTAATGAATCGAAAAAATAGCCTGAATATCTATACCTCAGACTCGATAACCCATCCCATGAAGCTAGGACCAATTTCCGATTGGGTGGAGAATCGATTTACATCGCAGGTCACCTTGCAGAACTGGTGCAATTATTTTGAAATCGATGATCGTAAGATACTTCTCATTGATCGGTCAGGGGTGTACGACCTCAATCTTCCAAAAATGGATTATGTCGTGATTACTCAGGCGCCACGCATACATTTCGATCGCCTGGTAAACACCTTCCCCGATGCCGTCTTTATCGCTGATGGCAGCAATTACAAAAGGGATGTACTTCGTTGGCAACAGACTTGCCGCAAAAAAGAAATCCCTTTTCATAATACCTACGAAAAGGGAGCCTATATCATTGAATCAGCAGCCGACTAAGAATCGTTAAAGGTACCTTTAAAATTAGCCTGATACTCCTGCCAGGCTTGCTGAGTGGTCAATTGCTTGTAATCATCGTTGGCAAGCATCCTCAAGAAAATCTCCAATTGTTTGGGTGTTTTATATCCGGGAATGGGTTGAATAAAATCTCCCGTTTCCGAAAAGAAAGCCAGCGAAGGGTAGGCATTGATCTTCATGGCATGAGCGAAGAAATGCTGACTATTTCGCTTTCCTTTACGCGCCGGGTCATAATTGGGATTGGTATAGGTAAAGTTCTTATAGGTCACTTTTTCCGTACCCTCCGCATCGAACTTTACCGGATAGAAATTCTTATTGATAAAGTTGGCTACATCTTTATTGGTAAAGGTGTTGCGATCCATGAGTTTACAGGGGCCACACCAGGTGGTGTAGACATCCACCAGTATTTTCTTTGGATTCTTTTTTTGGGCGGCCAGGGCTTCATCCATGGTCATCCAATTAATTTTCTGCGCCTGCATTGTCATGCCAAAAGCCATGACGACCAGTGCCACTGTCATCAATCTTTTCATGCTATTGTTCTGTTTAGATCGTGGGGACGATAATAATTTCAAATATAAGTATTTGATTTTAATGCACTTTTCCCATCAATCGGGTCAAGATAGGAGCCATAATCAATACGATCACGGCAGCACCCAGAGAATACATGGCAATGGTTTCGAATCCATTGGTGTAGGTCTCTAGTGTTTCTAAACCGCCCACATTCTTATCGGTGCTCTCAATTGCAAGATTCTTGCCAATAAATCCTACGATCTGAAAGGCAAAAGCAGAAGATAAAAACCATACGCCCATCATAAAGGCTACGATACGCTTGGGAGACAGATCGGTAATCTTAGACAGCCCAACAGGAGACATGAATAATTCTCCTACAGAGATCAGAAAGTACATAATCAATAAGTAAGAAAATGGCACCATACCGTTGGCATCAGCGCTTCCACCGCTCATAGCTAAAATATAGAAACTAATCCCGGCAAAGGCCAATCCTGCAGCAAACTTGTAGGGAGTACGTGGATTCATTTTGCGCTTACTCAAATAGGTCCACATCAAAGAAATGGGGATGGAAAGAATAATAATATACATGGAGTTCAACGCATTGGTTTGAGCGGCATCAACCAGGAACAGGTTGACATTTCGCGCTGCGAAAAGCGTAATCACACTCCCCGACAACTCGTGAAAGCCCCAGAAAATCGTCATAAACAAGGTGATCATCACCGCTACGAAGAGTTTTTTTCGTTCGTCTGCCGTAGCCTGAAACATAATATAAGCCAGGTATAGCAATACGGTTACTCCAATTCCTTTAAAAATTACATTGACAATGTTCTGATCACCCAAAATACCGTCTCCTCCACCAATGGCCTGGTAAGAAGAAAGTAACCAGGCTACCACAGGCACACAGAGTACGGAAAGCAAATACACCAGGTTTTTCCCTCCAAACGAGGTTTTTTCAAGACCAGTTTCCTGATTGACAGGCGCCAACCCGCGATTTCCGAAGACATTGCGCTTGATCCCACTCCAAAAAACGATCAGCCCGGTTAACATTCCTATCCCGGCTAGGCCGAAACCATAATGCCATCCGTAGGTGCTACCCAACCAGCCGCACAAAAGCGGAGCGACAAAACCTCCAATATTGATTCCCATGTAAAAAATGGTAAAGCCAGAATCCTTTTTAGGATCACCATCCTTGTAGAGCGTACCCACGAAGGTGGAAATATTTGGCTTAAAAAATCCATTTCCAACCACGATAAAAGCCAGCGCTAAAAAGAAGGCAATATTGTTTTCGATGGCCAGCACAAAATGCCCAATAGCCATCAGAATACCACCCAGGAAAATGGAATTCCGCATGCCTAGTATGGAGTCGGACAAGCGTCCACCAATAACGGTAGAGGCATAGACCAAGGACCCGTAGGAAGAATATACCGCAGCGGCTGCAAAATCCCTGGCTACCAGAGCCTCAAAGACCACATTGACCATGTAGAGCGTAAGCAAAGCACGCATTCCGTAAAAACTGAAGCGTTCCCAGAGCTCAGCGAAAAAGAGATAGAACAATCCTTGCGGATGCCCCAGTAATTGCTTTTGTTCTGCAGTATTGTCGATCGTATCGGCCATTTTGGTAAGGATTTACAGGTTGTTTTTTATAAAATTGGTCATCTTGGTGTAAAGGTGCAGGCGGGTATTCCCACCGTAGATACCGTGATTTTTGTCCGGGTAGATCGCCCAGTCAAATTGTTTGTTGGCCTGAACCAAGGCTTCGATCAGACTCATGGTGTTCTGCACATGTACGTTATCATCAGCACTACCGTGCACCAATAGGTATTTACCTTTCAACTTATCGACATGAGTCACCGGTGAATTTTGGTCGTATCCAGACGGATTTTCCTGAGGCGTGGCCATGTAGCGCTCAGTATAGATGGTATCGTAATACCTCCAGCTGGAAACCGGGGCCACTGCAATAGCCATACTGAAGGTGTCGTTACCCTGAAAAAGGCAGTTGGAAGACATAAAGCCTCCATAACTCCAACCCCAGATACCAATCCGTTCCCCATCAATATAAGGCCGTTTGGCTAACTGCTGAGCCGCTGCGATTTGATCCTCCACTTCGTATTTACCCAATTCTTTTTGCGTGATCTTTTTAAAATCTCGCCCTTTGAGACCAGTACCTCGTGGATCTACACAAACCACGATCGTACCCTCCTGCACCAACATCTGATGCCAGAAATCATTGGCTCCACCCCAACTGTTTTTAACGCTTTGGGATCCCGGTCCGGAATACTGCGTCATAAACAATGGGTATACTTTGTTCGCGTCAAAATCGGCAGGCTTGATGATGTACGCATTGAGGTCGGCTCCGTTCACGGATAGCGTAAAGAACTCCTTGGGCGAGGTCTTGTACTGGGAATAGCGCTCTGCGAGAGCTTCATTAGCAACGATCATCCGTAGTTGTTTACCCTCTTTTGCGCGATGCAAAGCATAGCGCCAGGGAGTCGTAGCGGTCGAGAAGGAATTGATGTAGTAGGTAAAATCAGCACTAAAATCGGCGCTGTTCGTTCCAGGTTCAGCCGATAGCACTTGCTTCTTTTTTCCATTCAACCCCACAGCATATACTCCGCGGTTGATGGAACCATTCTCCGTACTTTGATAAAAAATACGCTTGGTTTTGGCATCATAGCCATAGTAATCGGTGACCTCCCAGGAACCCTGAGTAATCTGATTTTTCAACCGTCCATTCTTATCGTAGTGGTAGATGTGGTTCCAACCGTCCATTTCACTGGTCCAGATAAAACTATTGTCCTCCAGAAAGGTCAGATAATCGGTCACATCTACATAAGCTTTATCGGTTTCTCGAAGCACTCGTTTGGAACGGTCTTCGGAAGCATCATAAAAAATAAGATCCAGATTGTTTTGATAGCGATTCAGAGTTTGAACGGATAAGACATCAGGGTCCTGAGTCCAGTCAAGCCTCGGGATGTAATAATTCTCAAAGGCCGATAAATCGATTTGTTTCGCTTTCGCGGAAGCCAGATCATACACATGTAAGCTCACCGTAGCATTGATCTCTCCGGCTTTAGGATACTTAAAGACCTGTTGCGTCTGATAGAGTTCACTGCCATAAATATCCATAGAGAATTCCGGTACTAAACGTTCATCAAATCGAATAAAAGCAATTTTGTCTCCAGTGGCATTCCAGTCAAAAGCACGCACGAATGCAAACTCTTCCTCATACACCCAGTCGGTGATCCCGTTGATGATCTCATTCTTAACCCCATCGAAGGTCACCTGAGTAGTGGTTCCATCCGTCAGGTTTTTGATGTAAATATTGTTGTTCAGGCCATAGGCGACCTGACTTCCATCCGGAGAGAAGGTCGGTTCCTGTATGGGTTCCTCAGCAACAGTTGTCAATGTTTTGCTCTGAAGATCATACACCAGATAAGTACCCAGGGTGGATCTTCTGTAAATCGACTTCAAATTAGTGGCTAGTAATACCTTTTGCTCATCCGGACTGAATTCATAGCTGATGAAATAATCCAGGCCATCAATTGTGCTGGCGTCTATTGCCGTTCGCACCTGTACACCACTGGCATAATCAAAAATATCAACAGTGCTGTTTCTGGTATTTCGGTCAAAATTCATGACCGCATACTCCTTTCCGTTATTGAGTGAATGCAGGCGATCCAAATATTCACTTCTGAAGGTATTATCTTTCCAAATGTCTTCGAGGGTAATTTCTTGTAGTTGCGCGGTGGCAGTAGCTGTTGCTGAAAGTAGAAAAGCAACGATTAGGTGTTTTAAGCCCATAAATGAAAGATCGTTTTAAAATTTGTCAAGTTTACTAAAAATCCCACAAAAAGGGGGGCGATTCCTGTTAAATACGCAAATAGAATGCCGAACAGTCAACAGAAGCAGCCCTTTTGGGAACGCTTATTTGTCGTTATCTTTACGGCACCTTAGTATTTGAATATGACCCAACCCATCAGCGGTTTTTCCAAGCTTTCCAAATCAGAGAAAATCGATTGGCTTATCAACACCTATTTCACGGAAGCTATTGAAGCCCGTAATGTACTTGAACGCTACTGGAACAGTGATGAACAACTGCAACAATTGCATGATGAGTTCATTGAAAATACCATCACTAATTTCTATTTACCGCTGGGGGTGGCTCCCAATTTCAAAATCAATGACCGGCTGTATGCCATACCTATGGCGGTGGAAGAAAGCTCGGTAGTAGCCGCCGCAAGCAAAGCAGCCAAGTATTGGTATGAGCGCGGAGGTTTTAAAACGCGCGTGATTGACACCGTCAAAATAGGCCATGTGCATTTTATGTTTGATGGTGATCCGGACCACTTAAAACGCTTTGTCGAGCGGCATCTCAATGCCTTAAAAGATTCAGCTGCAGGGCTTACCGCAAAAATGGAAAAACGAGGCGGCGGACTGTTATCTATGAAGCTGGTTGATCAAACCCAGAAGCTCTCCAACTACTATCAATTGGAGTGTCGCTTTGAAACCAAAGACGCCATGGGTGCCAATTTCATCAACTCCTGCCTGGAGCAATATGCCGCTGAATTGGAACGACTGGCGCAAGAGGAGCTAAGAACTTCAACTAAGGAGAATACGGTGGAAGTGGTCATGAGTATCCTTTCCAATTATGTACCGGAATGCCTGGTTTACGCAGAGGTATCCTGCCCGGTAGAGCAACTGGCCGAGCCCGGTATCGAACCTGAACATTTTGCAGAAAAATTTGTTCAGGCTGTACAAATTGCAGAAGTAGAGCCTTATCGCGCGGTGACTCATAATAAAGGGATCATGAATGGCATTGATGCTGTGGTGATCGCCACAGGGAATGATTTTAGAGCGATTGAAGCGGGCATTCATGCGTATGCCGCTCGTTCCGGAAACTACCGAAGTTTGACTCAGGCGCGTATAGAGGATGGGAACTTCCGTTTTTCAATCGAGATCCCTCTCGCACTTGGAACCGTGGGAGGATTGACTAAATTACATCCACTGGTGCGCTGGTGCCTTGAACTCTTGCAGCAACCCAGCGCTCGCGAACTTATGCAAATAGTGGCAGTTGCTGGTCTGGCTCAAAATTTTGGAGCTTTGAAGTCACTCGTGACCACAGGAATCCAACAAGGACATATGAAAATGCATTTATTGAATATTCTCAATCAACTGAATGCAACCCCCGATGAAAAAGAGAAAGCGGTGACCCATTTTAAAGATGTCCCCGTTTCTCACAGCGCTGCGGAAGCCTTGCTTGAAAAACTGCGTAACTCTTGAGCCGCTACTACGGCCACGGTAAATTATTGCTAACGGCAGAATATGCTGTTCTTGATGGTGCCAAAGCCCTGGCCATACCCACTCAAAAAGGGCAATCCTTAGAAATCCAAGAATACGATCGAGAAGAACTTTTCTGGAAAAGCTATGACCATAAGGGACAGCTGTGGTTTAAGGATCAATTACTCTGGAAAGATGAAGCATTTCGATCGCAATCTCAAACTGCTACCGGGAAGCGACTTGAACAATTGCTGAATGCCATCATTACCCTCAAACCTGGATTTCATGATAAAGCCCTTGGTCAACAGGCCATTACCCATTTAGAATTTCCAGCCAATTGGGGACTGGGCAGTTCTTCTACCCTGGTCGTGAACCTGGCCTCCTGGGCTCAGGTAAATCCTTATGAATTACTGGAAGCGAGTTTTGGAGGGAGTGGGTATGATCTCGCTTGCGCGAAAGCAGAATCGCCCATACTCTATACCCGCAATAGATTTGAACCTCAGGTGGAGTCAGTATCCCTAAATTGGAATTTTACGGACCGGCTTTGGTTCGTGCATTTGAACGAGAAAAAGAACAGTCGGGAGGCGATCAGTCATTATCGCAGTCAGTCCGTATCACAGAAAGAACAATTGATTCTAGAGGTCAATGATTTAACCCAGCAATTTTTAGAGGCTAAAACCCTTGAACAGTTGGAAACCGCAATCGACAGGCATGAGGTCCTCTTATCTCGAGTACTTGGACTGCCTCCCATCAAAGAAAAACGATTTAAAGATTTTCGCGGAAGCATAAAAAGCCTGGGAGGCTGGGGTGGCGACTTTGTCCTGGCTACTGATCCGGGTGATGCAGAAGCCTATTTTCGGGATAAGGGGTATCCCACCATATGCGCCTTTTCAGACATGATTTTATAAAAAAAGCCGTCCCCAGAGGACGGCTTTTTCATGCTATAGAGAACAGAAACCTAGTAAAAAGTACTTCTATTGTCTTCAATTTCTGCAGCTTCTTTTAGCGCCTGAAGTACCTGAGTATTGACTCCGGCTCGATCTGCTGCCGTAAGTTGCCCGGCAAAAGAGGCGTAATTCTCTAGAGCAGGAGCATCAGCGATACGGGTCACTTTTACCCAGTATACACCACGATCTCCCTGTATGGGCTCTGAAACCTGACCTTCCTCAAGTCCGAAGGCTCTTCCTACCACGCGAGGCTCTGTACCTGCTCCCGAAATGGTGGGATTCTTCATATTGATGGCTCCGGCAGTTTTGACCGATTGATCCACGCTGGACGCGATGGCATCCAAGGTCGATCCGTTGGCTTTAGCTTTAATTAATTCGGCTTTCTTCTTATTTTTCAATAAAGGCATTAAGGCTACCGAAGCATCTTCTACGCTCATCAATCCTTTATCGGTCTTCGCTGTCAATTGAGCCACCACATAGCCTTCTGCTGTCTGGAATCGTTTAATATCTCCCACTTTAGCTTCTTCTCCAAACGCCCATTGTACAATGCTGCGTTGTGGACCCAATCCAGGAATGTTCTCTTCGAGCTCTTTCATTCGATTGACTGGTCTCACGGTATAGTTGTTCTCCTTAGCCACCTCTACAAAATCACCTTCGGTAGCCGCTATTTCAAATTTGGTGGTTTTATTGAATACTTCATTGATCGTTTCATCTGATGGAAGGATTTCTTTAGCTACCGTAGCCACTTTGATCGCCTCTTTCTTGGCCTTCTGATCTTCAATTCGGATCACGTGGTAACCAAAGCGGGTTTCCACCACACCGATCTCACCAACAGCGCCCTCCGAAACAAAGTCATTGAAAGGCTTAACCATGATATTCTTACGGAACCATCCAAGATCGCCACCCTGGTCGCGGTTGCTACCATCTGCGGAAAACTCAGCAGCTAAGTCTGCAAATTGAGATCCGTCTCTTCGAACTACCTCAGCAATGCTATCTGCTTTGGCTTTAGCTTGTCCTTTAGTCAAGGTCGTGGATCCAGCATTGGCCAAACCGATGTAAGGGATCAAAATATGAGAAGCTTTGATCGAATCCGGTACCATTTTACGCTCCTGGACCAAGGAAATCTTATAAAATCCATTTTGTTTGTATGGCCCAAAGACTTCACCAGTTGGTGTTGCAAATAAACCTTCTCTGATGTCTTGAGCCAACTCAGACTTAAAGAATAAACGATCGTCATGGGGCTGATCTGAGTATTCATTGACAAATGCAGAAACATCGGCTGTAGTCGTCAGTCCGGGTACCGTATCGCTAATTTTCGCGGAAGCATTGTACTCAGCACGATCAGCAATAAGGGTCTTGATCTCTTCACGCGTCGCATTCTCGTCTTCCAGCGAAGGATCTTCAGCGAAACTCACATAACGAATACTACGGGTAGCATCTGTAGTAAATTCTTTTTGATGATCTTTTAAATACGCTTGAATATCTCCTTTGGTCACCTCTATTTCTTCATCTGGAATGGTCGTGTATGGCACCTGTACGTATTGAATATCGCGAACATTATTCTCCAGTTTGTAGGCTGCTTCTCCTTCGCTCAAAGTACTTGTAGTTGCTGCTTTGATCAGGTTGTAATAGATGCGTTCCTGCTCACTACGCGCCAATTGATTCTCAAAATCTACCCACTGCTGATAGGCGGCTTCATTAGTCGCTTTAAGATTTGCCACGTACTCCTGCATTTTCACCTCACTATAAAAACCGCTTGCATCTTGAAAATTAGGATTGTTTTGTAACGTTTCTTTGAGTAATTGATTGAGCTTATCACGCTCAACGGTGATGCCCAATTCTTCGAATTGCTCTTCCAAAACAATGCGATTGACCTCACGCTCCCAAACACTGTTGACGGCTCTAAGGGTGGTGGTCTGCGGGCCTAATCTACGGGTCTCATTCTCTACCCCAAGAGCAAAATCTTGTTGGGTGATCTCCTCTCCATTGACGATCCCTACGGTTTGAGGATTTTGTGCGCTAAAACCGCCATTCTTGATGATATCGGAAAGCACGAAAGAAAAGAGTGCAAGCGCGATGATCAGGATAAGAAATAAGGAACGTTGTCTAATTTTATTAAGTACTGCCATCAGTATTGGATTTTATCAAATAGGGGGCGAAAATACCATTTTTACCCTTAAAAAAGAAACGGAAAAGACTTAAAATAAATCGAAGAGAACAGGAAGGTTATTCGGTATCAATCTGTTTGAGTTTGACTAACTCAATCCGCGTGTTTGAGGTTTCCAAGATGTGGAATAAGAAGTTATCAATCTCTACTAGTTCTCCCTCTTCTGGGATACCCTCGGTGTGATTAACAATCATTCCACCCAGGGTTTCGTAGTTCTCCCCCTCAGGTAAATTCAACTTATAGGTTTCATTCAAATAATCTACTTCCAAACGCGCTGAAAAGCGAAACTGTCCGTCACCGAGTTCCTCTTCATCCAATGCAACCGTATCGTGTTCATCCTCAATTTCACCAAAGAGCTCCTCTACAATATCTTCAACAGTCATCATGCCGCTGGTCCCTCCATACTCATCAATCACCACGGCTATGCTCTTTCGTTTTTTGATCAAAATGTTCAAGACATCCTTGACCAACATCGTCTCAGGAACAAAGACTACGGGCATGAGTACTTCCTCCAGACGCTCCGGCTGATTGAACATTGCAAATGAATGCACGTACCCAATGATATCATCGGTAGTATCTTGGTAGACCAGAATTTTTGACAAGCCGGTCTCGATAAAGAGCTGGGTGACTTTCTCCGGGTCTTCTCCCTGCTCTACGGCCGTGATCTCATTTCGAGGAATCATTACTTCCCGCGACTTCACTTCCGAAAATTCCAAAGCATTCTGAAAAATCTGAATTTCGGTGTCTACTTCTTCCTGATCATCTACCGATTCCATTTGTTCAGAAATGTAATTCCCCAGTTCCACTTTCGTGAAAGCGAGCTGCACCTCATCACCTGCTGTTTTGAACAAGTACTTTAAAACAAGGTCTGAAATCCAGATAATGAAGGTAGATATGAAACCGAAGAGCAAATAAAAAATGTAAGCCGGCACCGCAAATATCTTGAGCAGGGAATTGGCATAGATCTGAAAGAAAACCTTTGGCAAAAACTCTGCGGTGATCAGGATCACCAAGGTGGAAATGAGCGTTTGTGACAACAGGGAAAATTCAGTAACCAGGGCCCCCAGCCAATTCTCGCCAAAAGGCATGGTCTCTAGCCAGCCTTGCAGCAAAGCACCCATAAAATATCCATAAATCACTAAGGCAAGATTGTTTCCCACCAACATGGTGGCAATAAAACGAGAGGGCTTGCGCGTCAGGCGAGTCAACACCTTAGCGAGCAGGTCATTCTGTTTCTTTTCAATCTCAATGTGGATCTTATTGGAAGATACATAGGCGATCTCCATTCCAGAAAAGAATGCAGAAAGAATCAGACTCAAAATGATGATCAGAACTTCTGTTCCCATTTAGCGATTATCGTTACGATCCTGCATACGCTTTCGAAAGCGTCTTCTGAAGAAGAACATGAATAAGGCTGCAGCCACAAAGAGCAAATAAAAATAGGCTTTATTGGTATCAACACCCCAAATGGAATAGGCCTCATAGGCGAAGAGGCCGGCAACGATCAGATATACATATTCGAAGTATTTAAAAATGCCACTCATAGATTATGGGGTATTATCGTCTTTTACGTATTGTTTACTGACGTTGTTTAAAGATATGAAATTTTCAAAGTCCTGACTGGAATCGAAGAGGTCTCCTTTATTGTAGGAGCCATCCGGAAACTGGATCGTATAAGGCTGATCAGTAAAGACCCAATTGCGAGCCTCATCCCAGTAGAGTTGCTGAGCGTAGAGCTCTACTGAATCACTGGTGATCAACACTACATCCTTTTGGAGATCGATCAAATTGGTCCGGCGATAGCGTATGGCGTACTTGGAGGTGACATAATTTTCTTCCCCATCTTCATCAATAAAAGTAACCTGAATCCCTTCAGGGAACTCTTCATAGGGAAAAAAGGCGGTACTAAAGTCTTTGTAGTAAGGCGTTTTGAGGGTAGCCACTACCCGACCGGAATCGGTATACTTGGTCGTGATATTAAACCCCTCGGAAACGGGCAGATCAGATTTGATCTGATACTGTTGTAACTGCTGCGTATTGTTTTGACAACCAAAAAATAAGGTCACGGCAATTGCCGTGACCCCATAGTTTATTAAGTGTTTAAAAGGTTGCCTCATTACAGGTTAGGCACCCGAACAGAGCGTCCAATCCAACATCCGATGCTGATGGTTTGCCCACCTTTACTCTCGTTAAAGATCATGGTGTTGTCTGGAGCTTTGGCTCGATAGCTCGCTGCGGTCTGGCTGGCTGCAGAAGATAAAGACGGATCTACACGTCCTGCTCTTGCAGCAACATCAGCTGCTAACCAGTAAACGGCACGCTTTTCAAAGACAGAAGATCCACAGTTATTCGCACTCGCCGCATACATATTTGCAATACGAAGGTAGTTGATCCCCATGGAAGGATTCTGCTCTAACGCTTTTTGGTAGTATGATCTCGCCTGACCATAGCTTCCTTTACCTCTAAGCTTCTCACCTATTCGGAAATAGACTTTAGACTTCGCCAGGTTATCGGTTTGACGCTCCGCTGATTCGTTATAATAGTCTAAGGCCTTATTTAAGTCTCCTTTTTCTTCAGCAAGCTGACCTAAATACAAGGCCGTATTTGCAGAAGGCTCCAGTTTATCCAATTGCTCTACCAACTTGACAAATAATGGATCACTGGTACAATCTTTTCCAGAGAGACGACCGGCTGCCTTACGCACCCAGCTTACGTCATTCATCTTTTCGTTAAAGTCTTTACTGTATAATGGTATTAAGTTATCACAGTCGGCCAACTGACCTAATTTACTATCGATACTTCCGGAAACCGTAGCATAAGCTTTTAAATTGATCTCAGCATTCTTAAGCAGCTTCGCCTCTTTGGAAGTCAAATTCTCATTATTCTCCTGCTTCTCCAATAAGGGCTCAATCCGCTTAGCCAGGTCATTCTGTTCCTTACTGATCTGCTCAGTAACGGCATCGTATAAATCGAATACGTCCTGAAGATCTTTTTTTCCTTCATCCTGCAGATCAACTACAAGAGAGAAATAGGTGTATAGGCTTTTTGCACTAGTAAACGTTTCTTTGTCCTCATCCCACGCTTTTTGAAACATATTGAACTGCTTCTCCTTA
The DNA here is from genome assembly GCA_029866965.1 of Flavobacteriaceae bacterium YJPT1-3. GTDB lineage: Bacteria > Bacteroidota > Bacteroidia > Flavobacteriales > Flavobacteriaceae > Croceiramulus > Croceiramulus getboli. The sequence goes on from CP123444.1 coordinate 492,254, forward strand.
GTACCCATCTTGTTATCATACATCACCTGCGCCAGGTCAGCATACTTATCACCAACTTTAGTTTTGTTGGGATAGTATTTCATGCGTTGCTCAATCACGTCAGCCATAAGTCCGGCATATTCTTCCTTCTTGGCACCGGTCGATCCTTCGATCTTCTCGCGTACCAAGATCTCACCGTATTGATATAAAGCAGGTGACCAGGTAGGACAGTTCTTCATCAAAAATTGGAAGGGTTCCCAAGCCGCATCGTAGTTCTTCACTTTCATGTTTTCAGAAAATATAGAACCCTGGGTCAAACATTCCTCAGAAGCCTGACCAAACATAGTGGCAGAAGATGCAACTATCGCTAGGAGTAGAAGTGTTATTTTCGTTTTCATCTTTAAATTATTTATTCGGTTAATTGAATTTTAGCTTTTGGAACCACTTCCCGTTAAAGGATAGGCTCAAAAATACATTAAAAAAGTTTTCTTTTATGAGACCGGCTTCCGTGGTACCGCGTTGTCCGTACTCAAAACCAAGGTTTACATTGCTCAATGATCGCCCGGCGGGTAGTCCTACTCCAAAAGACATGCCAAACTCTGAAATGTCCTGTCCACGGATGTTTAGACCCAGTTCTTCATAGCGCACCCCGGCTCTGTAAGTCATTCGTTTCCAATAGCTGTTCACTGAAAGATATTCAGGCGTGTAAAATCCTCCCAAACGGTATTTTGCAGCATTTTTATAGGTCACGTCAGGGATGGAAAACGATCGATTGGAAAAATTACTGGTTTCTTCTAAAGACACCTCGGTTCCCGCAAACCATTTATTCTTTTCTCCCAGTCCAAATCCGAACACTACGCTGGAAGGCAAGGTAAGATCGGTGTCTGCAATGATTACATTGCGCGTTTCTACGGGCACCACATCACCGGTACTGATGAATAGTACAGAAGCCAGTTCACGGCTATTTTCTGAATTCAAGTTGCTCTCCATGGTATATGCGGCATTGGCATAAAATCGGAGGTCTTTGCTAAAGTCGGCTTCAAATTGAGCTCCAAAATTTAATGATAAGCCACTTAGATCAGACCGATTAATTTCTTGAGTTCCTAATTCGAGCCCTTCAAACCCAATGATACTTAGATTGCGAATACTTCCAAAATTATAGCTGACCGTACCTCCCAACCGCAAATCCGGCAAGATTTCGTAGCCCGCAGACAGATAGGCCTTATTGAGGCCTCCTGAGCCCGAAAAACGAGCAGAAGTCCCAATCTCTTCGTCAATATTCTGAATGTTGTAACCCACAGAAGAATAGGGAAGAATTCCGAAACCAACACCCCATTTCTTACCTATGGGTATACCAATGGCAACGTAATCAATGGTCGTATTGGAGTTGTCCTCGTCAATCTCATTAGTGGTGAATTGTACTTCTTTATGACTGGCACCCACCGCAAAATTGGTGAATCGCAGCGCCCCATACCCGGCTGGATTTCGAAGATTGACGTGAAGACTGTCTGAGTAGGTAGTCATCCCACCCATGGTTCTGTTCTCAACTGTTCCCTGAAACTGCAAGGTTCCTAATCCATAGAAGGAATATGGGGAAGAGGCTCCATCCTGAGCGTAGGTAATCATGGACACTAAAGCCACTAAGGCCAATACAATCTTTCTAATCATTCGTTCTTGTTAAATTCAAGTATGTAGTTCAAGCCCTGCAGCAGAAAATTTGAGTGCGCAAAGATGCCATTTTTTAATTGTTCTGACAAGAGTGCTGCATCTCCACCGGTAAGCACTGTAATCAAATCGGGAAATTGCTCTTTATATGCAAGAACCGTACCCTCAATTTCTCGAAGAATCCCACCACTTACCCCTGCATGTATGGAATTTTCAGTGCTATTGCCAATCAGGGATGGAATCAGTCGTGGATTTAGTAATGGCAGGCGAGCGGTATGTTGATTTAACGCCTTATAACGCAATTGAAGTCCGGGAGTGATGGCCCCTCCTTGATACTGACCTTCAGCATTAATAAAATCATAGGTGATGCACGTTCCGGCATCGATTATCAATCCATTTTTTTGCGGATAGGCTTTCGCGAAAGCGGCCACCAGACCGATACGATCCACACCCAGCGTCTGTGGCGTTTGATATTGATTCTCAAAAGGCAGCTTGGTGGTGTGATCAAGTCTGATCGTTGCATACTGTTCATCGAGAAAAGAAAACCAATCTTTATTCTCTTTACCCACTGAGGCCAGCAACGCATCAGCGATTGGGAATTGGTTTTGCAGCTTATGCAGCTGATCAAGCAAGGTATTGGGTTTTACAATCTGGCTCCACATCAATTGGTCCTGATCAAAAACAGCCACTTTCGTATTTGTATTCCCTACATCTACGATTAAATTCATCTCCCTCGCTTTGCGCCAAAAATACGAATTGCTATTGGCCACGCTGTTAAGGTTATACTAAATGGAGTTAGAAAAACTATTTCATTTTTAATCGTAGAAGTTGTGCATAAACAAATAAGCCCCTATATTTGCACCCGCATTTATGAAATGTAAATGGGAGGTACCTTAGCTCAGTTGGTAGAGCAACGGACTGAAAATCCGTGTGTCCCTGGTTCGATTCCTGGAGGTACCACATCAAGCAGCAACCCGATCAAGTGATCGGGTTTTTTGTGGTCGTAAGCCAGAGTGTTTATTTTCATTACGTCTCGACAAATTGTTGATAAACTACCCGCTACTCTCGAGTTCGTGCAATTGAATTTTTCAGAATTAAAGAAATCCTTCTATCAACAAACGAAGTCGTGACCTTATTAATCATACATTCGCACGGATTTCCTAACGAGCTTTTTAAAATTAGCGGGCAATTCGATGGAAAACGACCAATTAGCATTATTTCCTACTACATTATCTCCAGTTTTCATTTCTATAGTTAGTCAATTATATTACTCCTTTGGTAACAAATCTGAATTGGAGGCCTTTAAAGTATATTTCGAAAGAATTATAAGTAAAATAGTAATAAAAGCTACCATGAAATAAATTACAGCAGTGTTATTACCATAAATTGCGAAAATACTACTAACAGTATATACATCTAAATAATCGTAAAATGAACTCAATAAAATTCTCGCAAATCCATAACTAATATGACTCATAATGCATAGTAATATACTTTTTGTTCTGCTATAGAGAAAACACAACAAAAACGCATAGATAAATAGGTTTAGAAAAGTATAAATATTGAGGTGAGATGCTGCAAAAACAAAACTTGTAATGGAAGCAGAATATATAAATGACTTTGATTTCATTAATCTTTTGAAGATAAAATCACGATAAATTAGTTCTTCAAAGAAAGGCGCTGTCAATAGCAAAGAACCCATTCCAAAATAGGTAAAGCTGAAATTGATTAGGTCGTTGTAGCGTTCAGTAGGCGCTAAAAAGTAATATGTTGGTATTGCTTGTGTAAAATACAGGCCAAGAGTCATTATTATCACAGGAAAAACTAATCGTTTAAAAAGATTTGTATTCCCGAACCAGATACCTATTTTATATCGAAAAATAAACATACTAACCACTATTATAATCGTATAGCCCAATATTTCTGATAGGAATATGACCAAAGTAATTCTAGGTATGATAAGACCTAAACTTATTATTAGTAAGACACTAATGAAAATACAAAACAGTGCATAAATTAATGTTTGTATAATATTTTTTGGAAATATTGTTCTATCCTTCATTTTTTGATAAATAATGTTTATCTGATATCATAGAGCTGCGAAATACAAATTATGCATTTGAAAAAATCATCATTTACCGAAGCATACTTCTATTCAGGACTTAATTATACCAAAACTCATAATGAGGATATTGCTTTGGAGTATTTTGAAAAAGCTTTAGAATTATACGAAAATGGATTTAAAGTTAGAAATCCATATAATGAGGTTGTTTTAGAGTTGTATCATTCATGTGTTATACGCGAAATTTTGCAAATAAAACAAGGGTCATAAATTCAATAAATTGTGATTTTGACTTCCTCAACATTTTTAATGTACTTATTCTAACTTAGAATCAAGATTTTATGGAGCACATTGTTAAAAGAACTTAGGGAATGACAGGGACTACTGTTTACTTGGCCACCGTAAAGGTAAAAGTCGTCCCTTCTTCACTATCGGATCGCAATTGAATTATCCCCTCCTGCTGATCCACTAGCTTTTTAACGAGCGCCAACCCGATTCCCGTTCCTTGATCCCCATGGCGATCCTTCGTATTTTGAGTTACGAAAAGCCTAAAAATAGAGTCCTTGTTCTCCTCTGCAATTCCATCTCCATTATCACCTACCATAAATTGATAATGGGTATCCAATTCTTCAAATTGCAAATTGATCTGTCGACGTGGTTTGGAATTGTATTTTAATGAATTTGTAATCAAATTGAGCAGAATTTGAATGACCACGCTGCGTCTTATTTGAATTTGAGGATTCTCATCAGGCATGCGTACCTCTACATCGTCATCTATAACGACCAGATCGCAGACCTCTTCGAAAAGATCACGTATAAATACAGCTTCTTTTTTTGTCTCGGTATCGCCTACATCGTAATAATGCAAGAGTCCATCAATGTATTTAGCCAAGGTATTGGATGATTGTTGGATATAGCGAAGGTATTCCCCGGTGCTGTCAGACCAGGTTTCGTCGCGCTCTTCCTCCAACAATTCCACCAGCTGCCTGATATTGGACAAGGGGGACTTTAAATCGTGGGAGACCACCCGGGCAAATTTTCTCAGTGCCGTATTTTTTTCAGTCAGTCGCTCTTGCAATTTTTTCAGCCGATTATTTTGCACCTGCTGTTCGAACAATTGTACCACCTGTTTGGCCAGTGTTTTTAATGCTTCTTTTTGATTATCATCTAATTGGCGCGGCTGATGATCGTAAACACATAAAGTGCCTAGAGCGAAGCCCTGTGGATTAATCAAGGGTACACCGGCATAAAAAATAGTTCGAAACACCTCAATGTTAGGATTTCCTTGAAATCGAGGGTCTTTACGAGCATCTTCAACAATGAAGATATCATCTTCAGTATTTATAGCGTGACCACAAAACGAGGTTTCTCGAGGAGCTTCTTGAACGTCAACTCCGTGCCTTGATTTTAAATAATTTCGGTCTTGATCGACCAGGGTTATTAGAGAGATCGGGGCCTCACAGATATAAGCCACCAGCGCTGTGATATTATCATAACTTTCTTCCGGAAGCGTGTCTAGTAACTGATAGCTGCGTAGCGCAACCAAACGTTCCGATTCATTTTTGGGGATTTTTGGGGGTATCATAAAAAAGCACTTTCTACATTAACGGAAAAAAGTGGTTTTCGGTTTCCCAAGAAACTCCCAAAATTTCAATTCAGCTCCTTTTCGTAGAAATGAGTGGCGTCATATAAAAGTTCATTCATCTTACTGCGTTCAAAAGCAATTCGTTCATCATCCCAGTCCAGATATTTAACAAAGTCTTGTAAGACCACTTCTAGATAACGACTTACACTGTCGACATCAAAATACAAACGCCCGGTACGACGAATGAAAAAGTCGGCGAGACTATTGGCCATTTCTGAATGTACTGCGTACCATAATTCGGCACGGATCAATCGTTCCATCATATCCTCATTCAGGAAATAATTGATCTTCTTTAAAATGATCTCGCTTTGCTTACCATAGGTCGCGACCAGATACCAGGCCACATAATCATCAGCAATACCCAGATCCTGCAGGCGCTGAGCCAATTCCTTTCTATACTGATCTACCTCCTTAGAATTGCGAAAAGCATGGGAGGTCAGGCTCAAATGTTCGGTAACCGATTTCTCCACCCGCTCGCGACGTTTCTTACTCAATTGTTTCAGAACCACTTCTATTACCCGTTGCGCCATTTTACGATACCCGGTTAACTTACCTCCGGCAATGGAGATCAATCCACTATCACTAATGAAGGTCTCATCCTTTCGCGAAAGCTCACTCGGATCTTTCTCTTCCTCGTGGATCAGCGGACGCAAGCCCGCCCAGTTTGATTCAATATCCTCTATCGATAAGTTGATATCGGGAAAAGTTTCGTTAATAGCGTTTAGCAGGTATTTAGCGTCTGCCTCGGTAGCCACTACCCGATCTAGATTACCATTGTAATTGGTGTCAGTAGTGCCCACATAGGTAACCCGACCGCGGGGAATTGCAAAGATCATTCGACCGTCCGGTACATCAAAATACAGGGACTGTTTCACCGGTAATTTCTCCTGTGGAAAAACGATATGAACACCCTTGGTCAGGTGTAAATACTTCTTGTTCATCGATGCATTCTTTTTACGCAATTTATCCACCCAGGGTCCGGTAGCTGAAACAAAAGATCGACCTTCAATCTCAAAGGTTTTATCACTATTATGATCGCGACATCTTAGCTGAGTAATTTGTCCCTTGCGATCGTAAACGAAATCTTCCATTTCGCAATAGTTCAGACAAATGGCACCAAAGGCAGCTGCTTTCTTCAAGAGTTCCACGGTGAGCCGGGCATCATCGGTACGGTATTCGGCATAATAACCTCCGCCCAGTAAGGTACTTTCTTCCAGTAAGGGCTCTTTTTCCAGTGTCTCTTCTTTGCTGAGCATCTTCCTGCGATCATCCCCTTCTACGTTGGCCAGTAAGTCATATACTTTGAGACCAATACTGGTCATCATTTTTCCATATTGACCACCTTCGATCAAAGGCAATAACATTTTCTCTGGAACGACCAGATGGGGTGCCAATTTATGAACCACGGCACGCTCTGAGCCGGATTCTTTGACCAGGCCAATTTCAAACTGCTTAAGGTAACGCAAGCCGCCGTGAATCAACTTAGTGGATTTATTGCTGGTTCCGGACGCAAAATCATTCTTTTCTACCAAGCAAACGGAGAGTCCGCGAGAGGCGGCATCTAGAGCGATCCCTGAACCGGTCACCCCACCTCCAATGATCACCAAATCAAACTTCTTCTTTTTAGCCTTTTTGATCATGCGCTTCCGATCGAGTACGGAGAACCGAAGGCTTTTCTTTTCTTTTTCTTGTGCTTCTGCGAAATCAGAACGGGTACGCTCAATGGCTTGTTTCCAGCCTTCCGCCTTTTGATTGCGTAATCGAACGTCCATATTCGGCTGAAAAATTTGTTCTGCCTCCCGCACCCTGGCGATATCGTCAAGACTCCAAACCCCTGCCTTGATACCGGCCAATAAGGCCGCCCCCAGGGCGGTCACTTCAAGCATTTTTGGACGATCCACCTCGGCATCGAGTATGTCTGCCTGAAATTGCATCAAATAATTGTTAGCGCAAGCTCCACCATCTACTTTCAAAGTCTTCATTTGTTTACCGCTGTCCTCTTGCATAGCGTCAATCACATCCTTTACCTGCAAGGCCAAAGCCTCTACGGTAGCCTTGATAATTTCTTCTCTACCGGTGTTAAAGGTGAGTCCATAGATAGCGCCTTTGGCTTTGGTGTCCCAATAGGGCGCTCCAAGCCCGGAAAAGGCGGGAACCACGTAGAGATCTTCCAAAGGGGGTATACTCTTGCAGATCGCTTCTGTTTCACTAGCCTTGGAGATAAGCTTTAAAGAATCTCGAAGCCACTGTATAGAGGCACCTCCTACAAAAACGCTTCCCTCCAGCGCATATTTCACAGGCTCTCCATCTAAAGACGCACAAAGGGTGGTCAATAAACCGTTCTTTGAAAAAGACGGCTTTTTTCCAGTATTTAACAGCATAAAGCATCCGGTCCCGTAGGTATTTTTGGCCGTTCCGGTATGATGACCCCCTTGCCCAAATAAAGACGCTTGCTGGTCGCCTGCCACCCCGTAGATTGGAATCTTTGTGCCCTTGTATTCAACATCACCAAAATGCGAGGAAGAAGCCTGAACCGTAGGCAACAGACTTTTAGGAAGGTTCATTTCCTGCAACAATTCTTCATCCCATTGCTGATTGACAATATTGTAAATCATGGTCCGACTGGCATTGGAATGGTCGGTTACATGCTTAGTCCCGTTGGTGAAATTGTAAATCAACCAGCTATCAATAGTACCAAATAAAAGTTCGCCTGCCTCAGCCCGTTGTTGCGCACCATCTACATGATCAAGTATCCAGCGCAACTTGGTAGCCGAAAAATAACTATCAATTACCAGTCCGGTGTTTTTACGCACGTACCGCTCCAGGTCTTTAGCCTTTAGGTCTTCACAAATACCGATCGTGCGTTTATCCAGCCAGACGATCGCATTGAATATCGGATCTCCGGTCTTGCGGTCCCAGACCACCGTGGTTTCCCGCTGATTAGTGATTCCAATTCCGGCCACTTCCTCCGGGTGAACTCCTGATTGTAGCATGATTTCCTCAAACACCTCCTGCTGGTCCTGATAGATCATGACGGGATCATGCTCTACCCAACCCGATTTGGGGTAAAATTGACGCAGTTCCTTTTGAGCGATCTGTACAATCTCTCCTTGAAGATTAAATAATATCGCTCGGGTACTGGTGGTTCCCTGATCAAAAGCTATTACGTATTTCTTGTTCATCATTTTGATTTAAAATTCAAAGGCATAAATAATTATTTGGTGAAAGGTGTCTCCCTCCAGCAAGAATGGACCGGGAAAATTTGGATGATTAGGCGCATCCGGGAAATGCTGTGGTTCCAGGCACAATCCGGGGGAGCGATCAGCCAGGGCGCCGTATTTCCCTTCCCAGCTGCCTAAGTTGTTGGCGGTAAAAAATTGCAGCCCGGGCGAATTACTAAAAAGCTGCATCGTGATTGAGTGGTCTGGCTTCGTTATACGCGCTATCGGAACTTCTAGCGCATCCTGCTTGATCACGTAGTTGTGATCATAGCCTTCTTTTCTTCCTGTATTAATTGCCTTTAGGCTGGTAAAATTCATCATTTCATCCACTCGTTTAATGGCCCCCGTGGGGATCCCTTCCTTATCGACCTCCAGATAATGCTCTGCCCGAATGCTAACCTGATGGTCCTCTATAGATTTTCCGGACCGCTGATCCAGATTCCAGTATTCATGTCGGGTTAGATTCACAGGAGTATCCTTAGTTGTGCTTGCGAAATGATCAAAGCGAATGCGATTGTCTGCGGTCATTTGAATACGCACCTCCACTTGTAAATCTCCTGGAAAACCCTCTTCCCCATCCGGACTTGTATAGGTAAAAACTAAGCCTTCTTCCAGTTTTTCGTGCAAGGTCCATAGCTGACGATGAAAACCTTGTGGGCCTCCATGCAAGTGGTTCGAACCATCATTTCGCGAAAGCCTAAACTGCTCACCCTTCCATTCAAATTGACCTTCCTTAATGCGATTGGCATAGCGCCCTATGATACAACCAAAATAAGGATGGGTTTGCTCATATGAACTCAATTCATCAAAACCAAGAACCACATCACGAAACTTACCATCCTCTTGAGGAATCAACAGTTTATGGATCGTAAGTCCGTAGTCTAAAAGGTGAATTTCCATGCCGGACGGATAGCGAAAGATGTAGCAGGTGACTTCCTGTCCGGAGCTTGTGGTACCAAAAGGGTAACTTGTAATCAATGCATGCAATTTTAATGGCACTGAAAGATAGCCAATACCAAGCATAACACCACTGAAATTGCGACTCAAGTCTTAAAAAAACAAAGGGAAAACCAAAAGCAGAGTTTCTTCGTAAGTTTTGATGCGTAGCTCAGACCAATAGTTATATTTACGCTTCATTAAAATAGACACATGGCAAACAATTATTACGATCCTGCCGATCTTCGAAAATTTGGAAAGATCACAGATTGGAGTGAAGAACTGGGCACTAAATTTTTTGATTATTACGGTCATGTCTTTGAAGAAGGGGCTCTTTCTGCCCGAGAGAAGGCACTAATTGCATTAGCTGTTGCCCATACTGAACAATGTCCTTATTGCATTGACGCCTATACCAAGGACAGCCTGCAACGTGGAGTCACCAAAGAGGAAATGATGGAAGCGGTACATGTTGGGGCTGCCATAAAAAGTGGAGCGACCTTAGTTCACGCAACCATGATGATGAATAAGGTGAATAAACTTGAGATGTGATCAATAAGCCTTTTTGTCCTGGTATTTCAGAAGAAGGGGGTATAGCGTTTGAAAAATGAACTGATCTCAAACTTTGTTTAGTAACTTACCTCCATCAAAACAACTAACATGAAAAAAATTTTTATTCTCCTATTGATGGTCAGTCTCAGCTTGAATGCTGCTGGACAGAAAATGAGTGCTGCCAAAAAAGCCGCGATCACTTCGGTGGAAAAGCACAAAGCAGAACTTATTCGTATTTCTGACGAGATCTGGGCGCTTGCGGAAACTGCTTTTGACGAGAAACAATCCAGTAAAATTCTGGCCGATTATGCCGAATCTCAAGGTTTTACTGTAGAACGCGGAGTTGCCGGAATCCCCACGGCATTTGTCGCCTCTTACGGAAGCGGATCTCCAGTAATCAGTGTACTTGGCGAGTTTGATGCCCTGCCCGGAATCTCTCAAAAAGCACAACCTACCAAAGAGCCGCTCAACGAGGGAGCTGCTGGTCATGGTTGTGGACATAATTTATTTGGAGCGGGTAGCCTCGGAGCGGCTATTGCCATTAAAGAATTGATCGAAGCTGGAAAAATAAAAGGCACGGTTAAGTTTATGGGTACCCCTAGTGAAGAAAAGTACTTTGGAAAAATCTGGATGGTACGCGAAGGCCTCTGGGATGGTGTTGATGTCAATATGAGTTGGCATCCGGCTGCCAGCACTGAGGCGGATGTACAAAGTTCTCTGGCTCTTGTTGATTTTAAAATTGAATTTTATGGTCAGGCCGCACACGCCAGCGCAGACCCGTGGAATGGCAGAAGCGCCTCAGATGCCTTAGAGCTCTACACGACTGGGGTCAATTATTATCGCGAACATGTAAAGCCAACCGTACGTATGCACTACCACATCCAGGATGGTGGACAAGTCGTCAATGTAGTACCGGACTACGCCCGATTATGGATGCGGGTGCGAGATACCAAACGTGAAGGCATGATGCCCGTGTACGAACGCCTACAAAAAATGGCAGAAGGCGCAGCCATCATGGCCAATGTCGACTACAAAGTATCCCTAATTTCCGGAATCTACGAAGTTTTGGTCAATCGCACCGGAGGAGAAGCCATGCAAAAAAACTTAGAACTATTAGGTCCCATTGAATATACCGAAGAAGAGGTTGCATTTGGCAAGAAAATACAGGAAGTGACGGGTAAAAAGCAAGTCGGAATGGACAGTGCCATAAAGCCCCTTGAAGCGACCAAAGAACACCCGGGCGGTGGAAGTACAGACGTGGGAGATGTAAGTTGGAACGTACCCAATATCAATTTGGGCGTAACCACAGCACCCAAAGACACCCCCTGGCACTCCTGGGCTGTGGTGGCCTGTGGCGGCATGTCGATTGGTCATAAAGGAATGGCGTACGCCAGTAAAGCGATGGCTATGACCATGGTCGACCTTTATGAGAATCCTAAACTGGTAGAAGAAGTTAAAAAAGAATATAAGGAGCGAAAAGGCGATGCTACCTATGAGGCCATAGTGCCTGATGGACCACCGCCCATTGATGCAGGAAATTAAGTGTCAGTGCTTACCTCATCTACAACGTGTAGATACACCCTTGATTAAAAACAAAGTATGGCGACAAAGTCCCTAAAGAAAAGAGAAAATGAATTGGCGAACAGCAATAGGCAATTAGAGATCCTCTCTAACGGCATCTTCCAGAACGGGGAGTTGCCCACCTTTGCGAGAAAGATAGACGAAACGGGACAATTTCCATTACGGCCTAAAAAGCTGGAAATTCTTCAGATCAACGTAGGCTATATGTGCAATCAGGTTTGCGAGCACTGTCATGTGGATGCCGGTCCCGATCGTAAAGAGATCATGACCTGGGAAACCATGGAGCAATGCCTGGAGGTCATTCGTAACACCGGAGCGCACACCCTCGATCTGACCGGTGGCGCCCCTGAGATGAATCCTCATTTCAGACGCTTTGTGGAGGAAGCTTCTAAAGCCGGAATTAAAGACTTTATCGTACGTAGTAATCTGACGATCATCAGAGCCAATAAAAAATACTACGATCTGCCTGATTTCTTTAAGAAACATAAGGTACACGTCGTAAGCTCCATGCCGCATTGGACTCGCGGCAAAACAGACAAACAAAGAGGCGACGGTGTTTTCGATAAATCGATCAAAGCCCTGCAGGAACTGAATGAACGGGGGTACGGTATGCCCGGAAGCGATCTCCAACTCGACCTGGTCTATAATCCAAACGGAGCCTATCTCCCGGGAGATCAGGCCAGCATGGAAAAGGATTTCAAAAAGGCCTTATTGGAAGATTTTGGAATTCAATTCCACCAGTTATTCGCCATTACCAACTTACCCATCGCAAGATTCTTAGACTACCTGCTGGCATCGGAGAATTATGAAGATTATATGTATCAATTGGTGGAGGCTTACAATCCAGCCGCCGTGGCCAACGTGATGTGCACCAATACCATTTCGATCAGCTGGGACGGCTGGTTGTACGATTGCGACTTTAATCAAATGCTGGATCTTAAAGTGGCCAGCAAAGTCAAACACATTTCAGAATACAATGAGGATCTGCTCAATGACCGAAATATCGTAATCTCTCAACATTGCTACGGCTGCACCGCCGGAGCAGGAAGTAGTTGTCAAGGATCAGTTGCCTAGCTTATGAGTGCGAAAACTGCCATACTATTATTTGCCCAAAGCGCTGAGGAAGAAGTAAAATACAAGCCTTTCCAACGGGCGAAGCCCTTATTTGAAGCTCTGAATGAACAGGCGTTAAAAGTAGTTCAAAGTACAAAACTGCCCTACTTCTGGATTACCGAAGCCGAACAAGAGGGCAACCACTTTGGAGAACGTTTTACTCAGGCGCTATCCCATGTATTCGATCAGGGTTACGATCAAGTCATCGCCATTGGTAATGACTGTCCGCATTTGACTGCAAACCACCTGCTTCAAGGGAAAGATGCTTTGGATCAAAAACAAGTGGTGATTGGTCCATCCGGAGATGGCGGCTTCTACTTATTGGGCATAAACCGTGAGGTATTTAATCCCGCCCAGTACGCCCAACTGCCCTGGCAAACTGCCGGACTTAGCCGTGCCTTGCTCCAGCTTCTCTCTAAGACAGGGCAGCCTGTAGCTTTTCTCGAGCAACTGTGGGATTTGGATGGTCCTCAAGATGTACAGGACATCCTTCAAGCAGTTAAGCCTTTAGCTCAAAAAATGCGTTCCTTATTAAAGTGCTTAGCGCGAAAAGTACTCCTACAGGATTCCGCTAGCGTAAAACTTGCTGCTAAGGGTACCTATAGCTTTCCATTTTCAAGAGGCTCCCCTGTATTGATCAGTACTTAAGGCCCTAGAGGTCCATTAAAGTCATCAGCACTTGTGCAGATTTGACTGATTCTAACTGATCATAATCAATCTATGAAATACCTTTTTACCGGGCTCTTCCTGCTTTATACAGGACTAGCCTTCGCACAAATTACGATCACCGGGGTCGTACGCAATGCAGAAACCCAGGAAACGATTCCTTTTGTCAATGTAATTGCCAAATCCGGTGCAGCAACTGTTACCAATGATGAAGGGCAATTCACCATCAATCTCGAAAACGACCAGCAAACCATTACCTTCTCTTCGCTCGGATTCACTCCTCAATCGGTGGTCCCTGGTGCAAATCGGGTACTGAATATTACTTTGACTGAATCAACCACAGACCTGGATCAGGTGGTGGTCACTGCACTCGGCCTCAAACGAGAGACCCGGGAACTTGGATACGCCGTACAGAGTATCGATGCTGAAGAGATCGCCGATGTCAAAGCCGTGAATTTCCTGGATAATCTGGCTGGGAAACTGGCTGGAGTCCGTATCGCTCAGGGAGCGACCGGAGTAGGCTCTTCCACGCAGATCACTATCCGAGGAGAGGCCTCCTTCTCCAACAATAATCCCTTATTCGTTATTGACGGTGTGCCCGTCAACAACAACACCGTGTTTAATTTTACCAATGAAGCCGCTGCAGGTTTTCAAGAGATCGATTTTGGAAATGGCGCTATGGAGGTCAATCCGGATGATGTTGCCTCGGTCACCGTTCTTAAAGGCCCTAGTGCTGCAGCCCTCTACGGAACACGTGCTTCCAATGGAGTGATCGTGATCGAGACTAAAAACGGTACGCGCAGTCCGGGACTGGGGATCAGCATCAACAGTTCCGTATTCTTTGACTCCGCTTTTCGTCTTCCTGATTTTCAAAATGAATTCGGCCAGGGAAATAGTGGGGAGTTCGCCTTTGTTGACGGTCTGGGTGGAGGAATTAATGACAACATCACCTATTCCTGGGGTCCCCGACTCGATTCAGGATTACTCATTGCGCAATTTGACAGTCCGGTAACCCTAGCTGATGGTACGGTTGTCCGCGGCGGAGACACTGCCTTGTATTCCGGGATCCCAATCAGTCCAACGCCCTTCATTTCGCATCCTGACAATTTAAAAGACTTTTACAGAACCGGAGTGACCACCATAAACTCGGTCGCCATTGGTGACGCTTTCTCAGGGACTTCTTCCGGAAATTACCGACTGGCCTTTACTGATTTACGCAGTGAGTCCATCATCCCTGGGGTGAATCTGGATCGACAGACCGTAGCCGCAAAGCTTCAGTTCCGCCCCAATACCAAGACCAGCTTTAAAGCGAGCATCAACTATGTCTATTCGACCAGCGACAATCGACCCAGTAATGGTTACGGAAGTGAAAACGTGAATTATTCTCTTGTGGCCTGGGGTCCGCGATCACTCAATATCAATAACCTCAGGAATTACTGGCAGCCTGGTCTTGAAGGCATCCAACAATATTCCTTCAATTACACCTTTTTTGACAATCCTTACTTCATTCTGTATGAAAACAGAAACTCCTTTCAACGAGACCGGGTATTTGGGAATCTATCCGTCAAGCATCAGTTCAATGATCACCTGAGCCTGGCCCTTCGTACTGGGATGGATTATTCCAGTGAAACCCGTCAATTGAGAAGAGCCTTTAGTTCCAATCGATTCCGAAACGGGGGCTATGCGGAACACGATGTATTCTATCGAGAGATCAATACCGATTTTTTACTGAATTACAATCGACAATTGGGCGATTTCAGCCTTGACCTCTCTCTGGGTGGCAATCGATTTGACCAAACAGCGTCTACAAAACAGGCACAAACGGTTAATCTTGCTCAACCCGGAATTTTCAATCTGAACAACGCCGCCTCTCCCATTGATGTATTTCAATTTGAATCCCGCAAACGGATCAATTCCTTCTACGGGCTCGCAAAACTGGGTTATAAGAACTTCTTATTTCTCGACCTGACCGGGAGAAATGACTGGTCCAGTGCACTGGCAACGCCATTTTCCCTAGACGGAACTTCCTTTTTCTATCCTTCAGCTTCCCTAAGCTTTATAGCCTCAGAAGTTATGGCCCTCCCTCAAGCGATCTCCTTTGCCCAACTTCGGGCCAGTGTAGCTCAGGTAGGGAACGACACCAATGCCTATCAGACCAGCGGAGCCTTTGTAGCGCAAACACCATTTAATGGACAACCTACCTTCAGTAATCAGGATTTTATTCCGAACAGCAATTTGCTGCCGGAGCAAACCACAGCCTTTGAAGTAGGTACCGATCTGCGCTTTTTTAAAGATCAGTTACGCTTCGACTTCACCTATTACAATGCACTTACGGAAGATCAGATCATTTCTCTGCCCATCCCTATTTCTTCAGGCTATGAGCAGCAGGTGGTCAATGGAGGAGCTGTACGCACCACGGGGGTCGAACTGGTCATTGGATCCACTCCCCTGATCTCTGCTGATTTTCGCTGGAACAGTACCATCAATTTCAGCACCACCCGATCTGTAGTGGAAGAGTTGCCTCAGAGCGATGGCCGACTTACTCTGGCCTACAGCCGAATTTACGACAGTGCTAATCAAACGGTTTGGTTTCAGGTGGAAGAAGGAGGACAACTAGGCGACTTGTACGGTACGGGTTACCTGCGCAATGAAAATGGAGATTTTATCATTGACGAAAACGGCCGCTTTATCGCAGACAACACCTTGCGTAAACTGGGTAACTATACCCCTGATTTTCTTCTAGGTTGGAACAATGAGTTTCACTATCAAAATTGGTCTTTAAGTTTTCTTTTCGACTGGCGCCAGGGAGGAGAAATTGTCTCTCGAACCCGGGCTTTAGGTAATGTTGGAGGTCAGTTAGCCGAAACCCGTTTTAGACCCGAGGAAGGGATCATCGCAAATGGAGTGGTCAATCAGGGTACGACCGAAAATCCGGTTTTTGTACCCAATAACACGGCAGTCACCGCAGAAAGTTACTACCGCCAGTTCTATGATCGCAACCATGAAGAAAATAACGTTTACGACGCCTCGTATTTAAAATTGAGACAATTCCAATTGGGTTATTCCTTTGAGTTGCCTAAAGGTTTTATTGGGTTGAAAGAAGGGATGGACGTCAATCTTGCTTTTATTGGCCGCAACCTGTTTGCCATCACCGAAAATCCGCATTTTGATCCTGAGCAATTGGCGGTACAAGGTCAAGGCTTTGTAAGCGGGGTTGAAGATATGAGTTATGCCACATCTAGAAGTATCGGTTTTAAAGCCGGATTTAATTTTTAAGCCATGAAAACGAACTATTCATACCAATACCCCGTATTGAAGACCGCTTCTATTGCTGTATTCATTTTGCTTGTTGGAGCCTTTATTCCCCTAAGCTGCACCTCTGATTTTGAGGAGATCAATACCAATCCCAACGCTCCGGTCAGCGTGCAACCTAGTTTATTGTTGCGTCAGGTCATCTATAATTATGGCGAAGAAATGAGCTATGAGGGCTTTGTTGCCGGCGATCTGCTAGCACAGCATCGCACCGCCGTAGATTTTAATTTATTTGACCGGCACGCCTTAAAATCACCGCAGCTGGGAGGAAACCCCTGGCCTATTCTCTACACCAATTTGAGAGATAACGAACTGATCTTAAAACAAGCACAAACCAACCCTACGTTGGCAGTCTATGAAGGTCCTGCGCTGATCCTAAAAGCCTATATGGGAGCTACCCTGACTGATCTTTTTGGAGACGTGCCCTATTTTGAGGCCTTTAATGGGGTGGACGGCTCCATCAGTCCGGCCTACGATCTTCAGGAACAAATTTATTTGGACGCAGGAGGTATATTGGACAATTTAGATCGAGGTATTGTGGCACTGAGCAACTACTCAGGGACTGTCCCTCTGGAAGGGGATCTGCTCTTTAATGGGGATTTACAGGCCTGGATTAAATTCGCTAATGCTCTTAAGATCAAACAGCTGCTGCGTATTTCTGCGCAGATCGATGTAAGTGCCTCCCTGCAGGAGCTTTATGACGCCAACAACTTTATCAACACCAATGCAGAAAATGCCGTCTTTGACTTTTCGGCTTCTGCTCCCAACAGTTTCCGCCTGGCCCAACTGCGTATTGGTGACTTCAATAATTTCGTATTGTCGAAGACCATGGAGCAAATTTTAGTGGATCTGAACGATACCCGTTTAGGGATATTCTTCCAACCAACGGCTTCGGAGGAAACCCAGTTCAACGGTCTGATCAACGGTATCGATGCTTCTCAAACCTCTATAGAATTGGCTAATTTTTCGTTGTCTGGTACTCGCTTTCGCGAAAGCTCTCAAGACCTGGATGCCAATTTCCTGACCGCCTGGGAGACCAAGTTTAACCTGGCCGAAGCAGCTGCCCGGGGGCTCATCAATGCAGATGCGCGAGCATTGTACGAAGAGGGGGTCACTCTGGCTTTTGAGTACTGGTTGACCGAGCTTCCCGCTGATTATTTGAGCGGGCCGGCAGCCTATGATGCGGCCAATACCACTCCCCTCCAACAGATCATTACTCAAAAGTGGATCGCCAATTTGATCAATGGTTACGAGGGCTGGACGGAATGGAGAAGAACCGGTTTTCCCGAATTCCTGCCGTTGGAAGCCAGTCTTAATGACGGACTCATTCCGGTGCGCATGCCCTATCCGGCAGAAGAAGAAGCCCTGAACGCTGCCAATTATGAAGAAGCCGCCCAGCGTACGAACGGCAATAGTATTAATGTTCCTGTTTGGTGGGACCTCAACTAGCTAAGTAATGAATGTAATGCTTTGGCAGTGGGGATTGATCGTCGTATCGAGTTTGATACTCTTTGTATTATCGCCCCTGGCTAAAACTGCCGATGCCTTTTTTAAAGCGACCCATAGGGATAAAGCGCCCAGCGCCTTAATGCTTACCGGAAGCCTGATCATCTCCTGGATTTTCGCCAAAAGTATTACCAATGCCGCCAATCTGGGCTTAGAATTCGGACTGGTAGGCGGCGTGGCCTATGCGGGCTATTATTTGTCTTTTGCGGTAGCCGGAGTACTCCTTTATCAGCTGCGTACGAAGGGAGGTTTTCATAGCATACACGAATTTCTTACCACCCGCTTTGGAAAAGGGGCCATGCGATTATTTTCAATTTTGATCGCTATCCGCTTGTTCAATGAGGTATGGAGTAACACCATGGTCATTGGCTCTTATTTTGGCGATCTGGGCACCACCATTTACTATGCGGCTATACTCGTATTTACGCTATTGACCTTGGCCTATGCCTTGAAGGGCGGACTGAGTAGTTCCATTTTTACCGATGTCATTCAAATGGTTTTATTCGGTGTTTTATTGGCCGTCATTTTAGGGATCATTTTCGGAACTGCCGGCTTTACAGTTTCAGAGACCGTGACCAGCGGAACCTGGGATCTTGATCTCGGAGTCAATCTGCTTCTGGCCGCACTGCTTCAGTCATTCAGTTATCCCTTTCACGATCCCGTTCTGACCGACCGCGCCTTCATCAGCAGTCCGAGAGTGACGCTCAAAAGTTTTCTTTGGGCCAGTGTCATCGGGGCACTCTGTATTGTCTTGTTCAGTATCATTGGTATTTATGCGGCCAGCGAAGGCATGGAGGGTCAGGCCGCGGTGGCTGTGGGTAAATCATTCGGTATCATTGTACTGCTGATCATCAATTTCATCATGATCACCAGCGCCGCTTCCACGCTCGATTCTACCTTCAGTTCCTTTTCCAAACTCTTGGCCGTAGATCTCAAATTGGGGAAAAATCTAAGCACCGGTCGATTGGCTATGGCCGTTGTGGCCGTCTTGGGAACCATTCCAATTTTTTTGGATGCAGAAATCCTTTCGGCCACTACGATCTCAGGGACCATGGTGATCGGATTGACTCCGGTATTTTTATTGTGGAAGACACCCGCTCCGCCTTTAAGTTTTCACCTCAGCGTCTTGGGCGGACTTGGTTTCGGTCTTTTGCTCATTTTTGAGCTTTTCCCCCAATCCTTGATCTTTACCTCCGGGCGCTACGCTGATCTGCTGTGGGTCAATGCCTGGGGAATTCTTTGTTGTTTTATATTGTATGCGCTTCCCCTATGGATAAAAAAATAAACCATCTCGGATCCCTTCAGGGTCGCATCCTCCTCTTTGGCGGCGTCTACAGCAATCTACAAGCTCTGGAGGCCTTGATTGCTAAGGCTGAAGCCCTGGGTATACCACCAACCAATTGCATCAGCACCGGTGATCTTGTTGGCTATTGCGCGCAGCCGGAAGAGACGATCAGCCGCTTTATCGAATGGGGCGCTCACAGTATTGCGGGAAATGTAGAATTGCAATTGCGGGAGGGAGCGGACGATTGTGGCTGTGATTTTAGAGCGGGATCCCGCTGCGATACCTTTTCCCAGCTTTGGTATCCCTATGCTCAATCCAAACTTTCTAAAGCATCCATTAACTTTTTAAGCACCCTACCCGATCATATCGAATTTCAATTCCTCAACAAAAAGATTCATGTCTTGCACGGTTCCTATCAGCAGGTATCGGAGTTTATCTTTAAATCGACCCCCTGGTCGATCAAACAGGCTAGTTTTGATGCCACGGAGAGTCAGGTGATCATTGCCGGCCATTGCGGACTGCCTTTTCACCACGAACAAGAGGACTTGCTATGGCTGAATCCCGGTGTTCTGGGTATGCCGGCCAATGATGGCAGTCCGCAGGTCTGGTATGCCGTCCTGGATGATCATTCCAGGCATTTATTCTTCAAGCATCACACCTTGGATTACGATTACAGAACCACCAGCGCACTGATGCACGAACAGCCTTTACCTCCCGAATATGCCCGAACCATCATTACCGGAATCTGGGACAATACCGAAATCCTCCCCGATGTAGAGAAAGGATTGCAGGGCTTTGGAATAAAACTGTAAATTGAACGCATGAGAAATTCACTAGTCCTGTTCTTGCTTTGCTGTGCTTTCCCGGTCCTGGGGCAGCAACCTTTATCAGAGCTGTTGAAACAGTACAACACCCGATCTATACCCTACATCAGCCCGGCTGAATTGCGTATGAATCAGGAACAAACCCTGATCTTAGATGCCCGGGAACGGGAAGAATACGAAGTGAGCCATATTCCTGGAGCCATTTATATTGGGTACTCCGATTTTGACGAACAAGAACTGCAGATTGCTGACTCGGCTACACGTACTCCAGTCGTTGTATACTGCTCCCTAGGCATCCGCTCTGAAAAAATCGCAGAGCGACTGCAGAAGATGGGCTTTAGCACCATTAAAAATCTCTACGGCGGCATCTTTGAATGGGTAAATCAGGGCTATCCTGTCGCCACTATGGACAATAGACCAACACAACGGGTGCATGCCTACTCCAAGCATTGGAGCCAATGGCTTAAAGCAGGAGAAGCTGTGTACAAGAATTAAGTATGAACAGAAGTTTTGAAATCGCAATTCTGATCGCTGGTATCCTCATGCTGTCCATTGAACTTTGGCAATTCGATTGGAGTGATCCACGTGTTGACAATCCACAAAACGCTTATTTTGGTATGCTTTCCAGTCTATTGCTAATCGCAGCCATGCTGACCTCGCTGGGGCATAAACCTGACAACCATAACTGATGCAAGAAAAGAATAGTTTACTCATCTTTACCCGCAATCCGGAATTGGGCAAATGCAAGACCCGGCTAGCCGCAACTGTTGGCGACGAATCAGCGCTGGCTATTTATCGCTTTCTACTACAGCACACCGTGAGCATCACCAAGGAGCTCCCCGTTCACAAAGAGGTGCATTATTCAGTAGCGATTCGGGAAAATGATCTCTGGGACCCCGACCTCTACCACAAAGAATTACAGCAAGGAGCAGACCTCGGGGCTCGTATGGAGTACGCTTTCGCGAAAGCATTTCAACGCGGACAAAATAAAGTCATCATCATGGGGTCTGACCTGTACGACCTCACCACGACTGATCTCCAAGAAGCCTTCAATGCCCTGGAGGATCACGACTTTGTGGTAGGACCGGCAACTGATGGAGGTTATTATTTACTGGGTATGAAAAGCCTATATCCAGCTCTTTTTAAAAATAAAGCCTGGGGTACGGATACCGTTCTGGAAGCTACCCTAGACGATCTCAACAATGAAAATGTCAAGCTGCTTCCGGAACGCAATGACATCGATTATTATGAAGACCTGGAAGGGATAGCGGCCTTTGAGCCTTTCCTTCCCCAACACTTAAAACATGGATAAATACATACAAGAATCTGTAGCCTTTTTAAAAGACCGCGGTTTTGAAGCTCCTGAAGTGGGCATCATACTCGGTACCGGCCTGAGTAAATTGATCGACCATATGGAGGTGATCAAGGAAATGAGTTACAATTTGATTCCTTATTTCCCCACTGCTACCGTTGAATTCCATAAAGGTAAGCTCATCTACGGTCGGTTAGGCGGGAAGAAGGTCGTGGTTATGCAGGGACGCTTTCACCTCTATGAAGGCTATAGCCTTCAAGACGTCACCTATCCCGTACGTATCATGAAACGCCTGGGTATTCAAAAGTTGCTGGTGAGTAATGCCAGTGGCGCCATCAATTTAGAGTTCAAAAAAGGCGAAATCATGCTCATTGATGACCATATCAATTTGCAGGGTGGATCTCCCCTGGCCTTTCTTGGAGTCGAGCAATTGGGAGAACGCTTTGTCGATATGAGTGCTCCCTACGATGCTGCCATGAGTCAAAAGATCGAAGCCATCGCTAAAGAAGAAGGCATTCAATTGCATAAGGGTGTTTATGCCAGTGTAGTTGGACCCCAGCTAGAAACCCGGGCCGAATACCGCTATTTGAAGATCATCGGTGCTGATGCCGTTGGGATGAGTACGGTGCCTGAGATCATTGTTGCCAATCACCTTAAGTTACCAGTGGTTGCCCTGTCGGTGTTGACCGATGAGTGCGATCCCGATCATCTGGAACCCGTCGATATTGCCGATATCATTGCGCAGGCAGAAAAAGCCGAACCGCATATGATCACTTTGTTTACAAAACTCATCGAATCGCTCTAGATGAAGCCTAAATCAGTCATGGATTGGAACAAAAAGGATGACACTTTTATCGTCATTGCTTTGGGATTGATCCTGGCTGCACTCCTCATCTTCGTATTGGCCTACTTTGAGATTGGCGTTGACCTGACCAATGGCGACGGCATGGCTACTATTGCCTTGATGGTGTATTATCTGGGCGGTCATTTGTTGATCGCTATAGCGGTTTGGATCGCAGCGGCCATTCAGTATTATCAGGATTATAAACTCAAACGAGCCAAATGTTGGTGGGTGCTGGGAACTATTTTTCTGGCAGCTATTTTCCCTTTTGCCCTGTATTTTGTGTTCTGATTGCTAAGAATGCTAAAATTCAGGGGTAAACTGTTAAGATTTGCCTTTTCACCAGACCAAGGCTGTCTCAGCTTCGTATATTCTGGTATAACCACATGACCATGAAAAAAATAACAATGCTCTTTATAATACTGCTTAGTCTAAGTCTGCAGAGCTGCAGTTTACTTGCCGCTGCCGGACTCAGCAGCCAGGGCCAGCCCACTAAGGAAGTCACCGGAGATCTTTCCAGTATTACGGAACAATCTTCAGCTAGCCTGGATCACAGTAATTGGGATGCCCTGCTCAAAAAGCACGTCAACCAAGAGGGCCTGGTCGATTATCAGGGATTTCAAGACGATCGGCAATCCTTGGAGAATTATTTAACCTACTTGTCCGGTCAGCAGCCTGACGATAGCTGGAGTATTCAGGAACTACTCGCCTATTATATTAATCTGTACAATGCCTATACGGTTGAATTGATTCTCGATAATTACCCTACCCAGAGTATCAAGGACATCGAAGGCGCCTGGACCAAGGCGATCGTTCCTGTGGGTGATCGTACGCTTTCTTTAGGTGGAATCGAAAATGGCGTCTTGCGAAAAATGAATGAGCCTCGTATTCATTTTGCGATTAATTGTGCTTCCATTTCCTGCCCAAAATTATTGCGAGAAGCCTATACGGCAAGCGGGATTGAAGAACAACTGGAACGGGCCACGCGAGAATTCATCAACAGTGATAAAAATGAAATTAGTGCGCAGGATCCTAAGGTATCTTCCCTGTTTGACTGGTACCGAAAGGACTATCTGGTGCGTGGTAATTCTAGTGTCATTGAGTTTATCAATACCTACAGCAACACCAAAATCAATCCCGGAGTTGAATTGAACTATCTGGACTATAACTGGGGATTGAATGCGCAGAATTAAGCGCCACAGCACAACAATTTGTACCTTTCGACCATGCTATCGATCATCATCCCGGTATTGAATGAGGAAGATCACATTCGTGATTTACTGGCTCATTTACAGCAGCAGGCCAAGCAGCCGGAGCGCCTGGAAATCATCGTGGTTGATGGGGGTAGTACGGATAAAACGGTCGCTTTCGCGAAATCGAGCTTGCGAGACCTGCCTGCCATTGAGGTAGGTTCACGACCAACGGGAGAGCAAAGCGATAAATCGAGCTTCGGAGAATCACGACCAACGGGAGCGCGTAGAAGTAAGACGGCTACACTACGGGTCATTGCAAGTGACCAGGGCAGGGCGGTGCAAATGAATGCAGGCGCTGCCATCGCCAAGGGCGAGGTCTTGTATTTTCTACACGCCGATTCATTTCCACCCTCGCACTACGACCAGCACATATTCAATGAAATCAAAAATGGCAAGCAAGCTGGCTGTTTCCGTATGCGCTTTGATCACAGTCACTGGTGGTTGCGATTAGCCGGATGGCTCACCCGATTCGAGCACCGCGCCTGCCGTGGTGGAGACCAAAGCCAGTTCATTTCGAAAACACTATTTGAAGCATTGGGAGGTTACGATGAACGCTTTACCGTCTATGAAGACAACGATCTGATCAATAAACTCTATGCCCGTGACGAATTTAAAGTCTTACCCTATTGGCTAACCACCTCAGCCCGGCGCTATGAGACCAATGGAATTTGGAAGCTGCAGTATCACTTCTGGACCATATACGTGAAAAAGTTCTTTGGAGCCAGTGCCGATGAGCTGTATGACTATTACAAACGGAAGATCGCCTAATCTTCGATGATGATCTCGCCGGTAAAAAAGGCTTCCACTTCAAAGATCGGCGGTACATTTTTTAAGATCAGATTTCCGGTACTTCTCAACTCTCCACGAATACTTTGTTGCGGATCAAGGAACACATCGTTAGTACCGCGATGAAATAGCGTCACATCATTCACCAAAAAGTCTTCTGCTTCAATCCGACTGTCTCCTTCCAGCAGCTGAATGTCTAAACTATTGGCACTCCCTCGGAGGAAAAAATTGCTGAGTCCGTTACACTCGATCTCCAGGCGGTCCACGTTGAGTTCCAGTTGAAAATCTCCATCCTTATGGTAAAAATCCTCTTCGGGACCATCAGTACTGATCAAACGCAACTCGTCAAAGTCAAGTACGCCTTCGCTGAGCACCGGAAGCCCGGTACTGCTTCTGATTTCGCGTAAAGCGGGAACCGTAACGAAAATTTTGGTCAGCCCGTAATCCCGGAACAAGTTGCAGCTGTTGTTATTTTCAATAAGCAACACCCCGTCTTTGACTGCTACCAAAACATCGCTCAATAGATTTTCTCCGGTCTCCAGCACAATTTCTTGCGCCGCACCCGAGCGAATGATCAATTGAGCCCGCTGACCGACGAGAATTCGATCAAATTCAGGTAAGTCTATCTCCTTTTGCACCAGGTCACCAGCAGTTTGCAAGCAGGTCAGTCCCTGATCGGTATCACAGCTCCAACAAAGACTTAAAACGATAATTAGCTTCACAATTTTCATAAGCGTACTCCTAATGCAAATTCAACAGCTTCGGCTTTTGCACCATGTGATTTTACCGTCATCGCGGCGAAGAGGGTATCACCAAAATAGCGTTTTAAGCCAATCCGATTGTATAAGCGGCCCTCAAAATCAAAGTCGTAATAAACATGGTACCCAAGCTGGGTGATAAAGCTCATTTTACTGATAAACAATTCGTGACCGATCACCACGCCTACTCTACGCCAGTCCTCATCTCCGGTGACTCCCTCACCCGGAAATGCGATACTTTCATACCGGATCAACTCTTTCAAAAAACGGGCAAAGAACACGTCAACCCCCACTTGCAAGGCACTTTTGTGATTGATTCGTTTATCCGCGTAGGCTGAAAAGGTATAAAATGGAAAGCGCCCACTGCCATTGATATCACTTTCGTTTACCCCAGAGCGGAAAGCCAGATTGTACTTGATGGGTTCGGTAAAGGCAGTGCGTTCTCCTTCCGGAATATAATCCGGAAAATCTTCGTAAAACGGATTGTAATGGACCCCTAGATTCAAAGCAAAAGTATTGGTACTGTTGTTGGGCGCTTTTAAGTTGGCATTGCTGTAATGAATGAGCGTGATCCCCGCCTGCAGGCCTATGCCCGCATAGATATTGTCTTTTTTGTAATTGAATTTAAGCAGGGTGGAACTTAAAATCCGGGTACCGTAGGCATTGTTAATAAAATTGGTCTCCCGATCATAAGGTTTAGTAGCCACGGCAAATCCCTGACCAATGCGCAATTGCAGTTGTCGCTTCCAGAAATAGAAGTTATAGTGCGCATAGAGACTGTAATTCTCTCCCAGATAGAAATTCTTCATGTCCTGATAGGCAAAGGTAACCCCCACATCAGGATAGTTGTAGCGACGCTCCCAATCATTGAAACCGTAGGTTTTCCGGTTATAAGCCAGCATGAATCCGTGGGGATGATCAGTAATCAAATGAGCGATGTCCGGATTATGCTCCAGTATGGTTCCATAAAAATATCCGGCTTCCAGATCAAAAGGCTTTCGCTCTGTTTCCTGCGTCAACCCCTGATGAACGACGAATAGCAAGAATAGAACACAATAGTAACGCATGCGGCATTGTTGGTTAGTTTTTAAACATACGATAAAACGATCGGGAAGGATTGGCTTTTTCCGAATATGGTGAAAGTAATGTCATTTACAAAGTGTGCTTAAGCTTGATTTGATGACCTTTGAAAAGAACCAATCTAGCTATACATGGAAAACTTCATCACCACCGACGTACCTGGAGTCCTCAAAATGATCCTCTCCACTTTTCTAATCTTCAGTATCATGCTTGTCATTACCCGTATATCGGGCTTAAGAACCTTCGCAAAAATGTCCAGTCTGGATTTTGCTTCTACTATCGCCGTAGGTTCTATCCTGGCGTCCGTGATTATGAGTTCGGGGGCCTCACTGGTCAAAGGAGGGATCGCACTTGTATTTATTATTATGTTTCAGTTTCTATTCTCCTACTTTACACGCACCAGCACACTCTTTAACAAAGTGGCTGCCAACAGTCCGCTACTGTTGATGAAGGATGGTGAAATACTTCAGGAGAATTTAAAGAAGTCCAACATTTCAAGAAGCGATTTGATCGCCAAATTGCGTGAAGCGAATGTCATTCAATTTTCTGAGGTTTATGCTGTAATTTTTGAGACCACAGGTGATGTGTCTGTACTGCACGGTAAAGACCCCAAAGACTTAGACGATCGATTACTAGAGGGGGTAAGGACCTAAAAAAACACCTCCAAAGAGGTGTTCACTGTGCTTTACAAAAGCATCATTAGTCGTGCAAATCCTCTAGACCTTTGACGGCAGATAAGGTGTCGCGCACCGCATTCAGTTGCTTCATCACCGTATCCGCGGCTGAAGTGGGAAGATCGTGCTTTTCAAGTACTTCTTCATATTCATCCCGGCTGGCTTTATCGCCACGGATGCACTCTTCTAAAATCGATTCTTCATCGTCAAAAGAAAGTGCTGCCTTGACATCCATCCAGGTCCGGTGGGCGCTACCGGTAGCAGAACCCGACGTTTTTGGCGTTCCATGAAGATTTCTGATCTCCTGGTCCAATTCATTGGCGAACTGACTACGTCTAGCTGCCTGATCTCTGAAAAATCGCTTTAGACGGTCATTATCTACATTTTCAATAGCGTTGCGATACCCTTTTTCGGCATCATAATTCTTGACTAATAAGTCATTGAGTTGATTGACAACTTTTTCGTTGTGGTCTGTTGTTTCCATAATGTGCTGTTTTTAGTTTGCGTTTACGTAAAATCCGTGAATTACTCCCGGCAACCATCCGAGTAGGGTCAATAGAATGTTGATCAACAAGGTGGTACCAATACCGTGCTTTAATCCGACGGCTAATGGGGGAAGTAAAATGGTTAGAATGATCATTAGTATAGACATTGGTTAAATTTTTGATTCTCTCTAAATTACAAGTCCGACACCCTGATTTCTATTAACTCCATGCCAATTCACATGGGTTTATGAGAATTTGATAAAATCACGTTAAAATAAGGGACGTCCCTCCTGAACTGCGTCTTAATAGCTAATTTCCTATTCAACCAATGGAACGACTATGACAATTTTTGAAGCCATCCGACACGATCACGACATTCAGCGCGACCTATGCAAGAATCTGGTCGCCACTTCCGGAGACACCGCCTTAAGAAAACAACTTTTTGATGCCTTGAAATTAGAACTAGCCGTTCATGCTGATGCCGAAGAACGTCACTTCTATATTCCCCTGATTAAAGATGACATGACCCAAGAGCACGCCCGCCATGGGGTTGCCGAACATCATGAAATGGATGAATTGGTAGAAGAACTGGAAGATACGCCCATGGATTCACCGGGCTGGTTAGTGACGGCTAAAAAACTTTGTGAAAAAGTAGAACATCATCTAGAAGATGAAGAGCATACGTTTTTTCAATTGGCTGGAAAGGTATTTTCCGAAAATCAAAAGACCAGTCTTGCCAACGATTACCAGGAAGCAATGAAGAAAAACCGAAAATCCTAGAAATACTGTCCGATACCAAAAACCACTCCCCGTGTTGCGTCTTCAGTAATTCCGTAGCCATAATCGATGCGAAAGATGGCATTGAAAATGCGTTTGTGAATAAAGCGAATTCCAACTCCCGGATAGATCCTCAGATTTTGCACATCGCTAAAATCAGAGGCTAAATCACCCCCGGGATTTCTCCAGGTACCTGCATCCACAAAAATATTCGACTGCAATACGAACCAATTCTTTTCATAGAGAGTGTATCTATATTCCGTATTTAAAACGAGAGCAGCCGTACCCCGGTCAATCGTATTTCCCACCCCGCGAATATTGAGCTGATTATCTACTGAGAAAGGCGCAAAAGGAGAGTCATCGTTGGAGGCTATACCCAATCTTAAACGATTCGCCCAATTGCCCCGTGTCCCTACGCGCTTATACCAAAGGAGATCATTTCGGGCGATCAAAAAGCTTGGTAACTGGTCTCCTTCAGCACGCACATACTGAAAATTAAATAGGCTCCGAAAACCATCTACAAAGTAAAAATGATAGTCTAAGGCATCGTAATCATACACCGTTTTCAATAAGTATTTGTCGACTTCCAATTGTTGTGGTATGCCGGGATCAGTCGCTCCTGAGATGTAGTCGTAGGCCTCTTGGAAGAGACTAAGGCCAATTTCCACGCGGTGCTTGCTGTTCCATTCGTAAAGTCCCAATACCTCTAAGCTCTTGTTATTGTACTTATAATTTGCAGTGCCTGAGGGTAAAAATACGGGTTCCAGGGTACTGAAGTCTTGCACATTGATCGCCAAACCGGTTTGCTTACCAAACAGGTAAGGAGCCCTAAAATTGAGGCCCCAGGCGTTAAAATCATCCCGTTGAAAAAATCCACCAAAAGCGATATGTTGTCCAAAAAGATTGAACTCGTAGAGCCCGGCTCGAAAGGCAAATTCTCCGGCATTGGACGTAAAGACATTCAGCGTGGGGATGAGCGTAAAATTCTCCTCAATCGTATAGACCACTCGATAACCCTGTGATTCTAGTGGTGTGACCGCATAGGTAGCGCTCGCAATCGCAGGCTGACGCTCCAGTCGGGCAATATCGCGGTCCAAGACGACCGAGTCTAAAGGCTGTCCCACCTCGATCTCAGAGATTTTTTGAATCAGTGAAGTGTCTGTTTTTCGATTGCCTTCCAACTCAAATTGGAGAATTTGATTCTGGGCTAGCCCGGTGGAGCAGCACATCAATATAAACCCTAAAAGTAGTTTCATTGAGCAGAGTAGTAGCGAGTAATGATCTTCTGGGCCGGTTTATTTTGAGGAGTAAAAAAGGCATTCTCCTGACCTCCTACTTCATCGTGATTGATAAACCATTTCCATAAAAAGCCACCGGCAAACCAGGGTTCCTGCCACAGCTCCTCGTAGAGGGCGGTCAAGGTATTGTTCTGAGCCTCCAGATTGACCTTATCCATATCGCGATCGGCTTTCCAGGGCTCTTTGCCCGCGTAGTTGACGCTGCGGTAGCCGTATTCGGTAAACAGTATGGGTTTGTTCTTTGCTTTCGCGAAAGCGGCCAGCTCCTGCTTCCAGGGCTGCCAGCCTGCTCTGGCCGTTGCTACCGAAGGTGTTTCCAGGGTACAAACCGGGAAATAAGCATCCACTCCAATAAAGTCCATTTCCTCCCAAAAGGACACCCGTTGGTATTCATCCCAATTGGCAGCATAGGTCAAAGCTCCCGAATATATCGTTCGAATTTCTTTGATAAGTTCCCGCCAAAATTTGGGTCGCTGCTGGGTAAAGGCCTCCAATTCTGTGGCTATACAAAGGATCTCGGACTGGGTTTCTTCGGCCAGCCGAGCGTATTCTAATACATAGGAACGATAGGAGTTTTCAAAGGTTTGCCAATCAGCCTCCGTTTCAGGGGCGAACTCACCGGTAAACACACCACGGCCAATCCAAAGATGCGGCTTCATCATGATCTGGATCTGCTTACTTTGCAAGGTGGCGATGTAATGCTTAGTCCCCGCCGGGGTCTCCCCGTACCATTGCCGGCCGGTATTGTAGATGATCTCAGGAGTGGTGGTGCCGCGAATAAATCCATAAGGCATGACGGAAGCATAGTTAGCACCCAGTTCAACCACAGGCTCGATCTGCCTGACGGTCACCGAGTCTCTGGAAGCCACAAAACTAACCCCCTTGATCTTGGGGTAATACTCCTGAGCCCCGCAGGCCAGCAGCAACGGAAGGATACACAACAAGAGGAATCGGTTGGAGCGCATAGCAAGCAGTCTACCTTTTAAAGGTACAATACAAATAGTGGCGTTGTACAGATCATCCATCAAAAAACAGCCCGAAGACCTATATTAAAGGTTTCCCCCAAGCCGGTGTCAGTCCCCCGCACGAAGTTGGTATAGAGTACTTCTACATTGAGTGCTTTTGACAGCTGGTATTTAGCACCGCCACCTAAAGCAGTAAAGTCTTGTGAGAAATTATTACCCAGATCAAGTAATTGAGAATGTTGCATGAGGCCAAGGACCGTAAATTTAGGAGAAGGAAAATAGCTTAAAAAAACTCCCGGAGTCAGGCGCAGACTATTATTGGCAAAACTGTCTTCACCATCTCCCAGGCTCAATTCTGTATTGAGTTCGCTAAAAACCTGCCACTTCTTTGCGGGAAAGGTATAGTCGTAAAAGAAGCGGTTTTGAACAATAAAGCTGTCTTGATCCAAGAACACCCCATTCGGATTAAAATCGGTAAAGTCCTCGGTCTCCTGATCGACCAAGGGAATGAATACGGAGCTCTGAATGGAAAAATTACTCAGGTTGGCAATAGGTACAAATTTTATTGACGGAGCAATACTGGTCAATCCAGAACGGGCGGTGCCGCGTTCTCCATCAAACTGAAAGACGTCGAGTGCAGGACGACCTGCAACTACATTGGAGCGGAACTCCAGGATCAAACCTAGGTTTACCCGTCGATGGTCTGATACCCCAGTGTAAGCTTCCAGCGTAGAGGTGAAAAAGGTCTGTCTGGGTTCGCGCCCTTCAGAAAAGGTGCTCTCCGTTTGAGTGTAGAGATTATTAAACCATTTGAGGTCGTATTGCCCTTTCGCGATCAGCTTGGAAGGCGTCAAATTTTGAATAACAGTGCCCGTTTCCGCATCAGTATCTTGTGCTAAACTCACAGTTGAGATCAGGCATAGCAAGCCCAGGCTAATGATTTTTAACTTTTGCATAGTGTTTGAGATTTGTGCTTCCGCAAACTTCCTGCCTGGTCACCCAGTGCGATCTAACCAGGAAGTCGGGAAGACTTAAATGAAATTATTTGGAATCATTGAGGCGCCAGTTATAGGGATAAAAACCAGTGCTGGCTTTTAAGGGCAGGCGGCTTTTCCGATATTGGTTGGTGAACTGAATCAGCGTTCTGCCATTTCTGGTAAAATCCTCCTTGTACCACTCCATGATCTGAGAGAACTGAACGCTATTCCCATCAACGCGGAGGAACTGATTGTCATTTAAGGCCTTTACCGTTTGACTCTGCAGTTGCTGTTCCAGGCGATCGGGGCGATACGCCTTATTGATGATTGGAGGACAGCTGCGTGCTGCACAGACCAAGACAAAATGAAATCGAGGCTCATCGAATTCGGCTCGCAGTTTATCATTTTCGATAGCATTTAAGGTCAGGGATTCACCGGCCAGTGTGTAAGTTTTTTTATCAAAGAAACCCTTCACATCTAGCGGTGATTTTAAGGGGTAGTTCTCCACCACACCTTTGATCGTCGCCAGGTTGTAGGCATTGATCCAAAACGCCTGGTAGGTAGCAGGATCACTTATAGAAACTTGCAAAGAAGCGGCTGTACGCAGTGCCTGATCCAATAATTCAGGATCACTTTTGATTGCCTGATAATTCACTCGTCCATTGTTGACGTATTTGGCAAAAAGGGCATCCGCTTCATCAAAGAATTGAGACACGTTTTGAGCCGGTGCGACCCAGGAAAAAACCAGGACTATAAAGATCAGGTAAACATACTTGTTTTTCATCATGAACTATTTTATGGCCCTTGTGTCGCGACCCAGGTAGTATTACTTACACAGGAAGTACCATTTTATTTGCAAATGGTTACAGCTAGGCAATTTATCCTTAATCCAATTAAATTCGTCACGATACTGGTTAAGTTCTTAACTTTAGATACGACCAAATGGTCCTAACTACACCTTATGTCTCATATTGTCATTATCGGAAACGGGATTTCAGGGGTAACCTGCGCCCGCCATATCCGAAAATTCTCCGATCACCAGATCACCATCATTTCCGCAGAAACCGATTACTTTTTTTCCCGTACCGCCCTCATGTATATCTACATGGGCCATATGAAATACGGACATACCAAGCCCTATGAAGACAATTTCTGGTCCAAAAATCGAATCGATCTTAAACGAGCCTATGTGGAACGTGTGGACACAGGAGACAAAACCTTGTATTTTCAAAATGGTCAGTCCTTAAAGTACGACAAATTGGTGCTGGCGGTCGGTTCTAAACCCAACAAATTTGACTGGCCGGGTCAGGATCTGAACGGAGTTCAGGGCCTGGTGTCTAAACAGGATCTGGATCTTTTGGAGAAAAACGCACCCAACAAAGAGGTTTGTCCCCGTGCGGTCATTGTAGGGGGTGGTCTTATTGGAATTGAGATGGCTGAGATGCTTCGTTCACGAGATATTCAGGTCACGTTTTTGGTTCGTGAAAAGAATTTCTGGGATGGCGTACTCCCAAAAGGAGAAGCCGAAATGCTCAATCGACATATTCTCAGTCATCACATAGACCTCAGGCTCCATACCAATTTAAAGGAAATTAAAGGCGATGCTTCTGGAAATGTGGAGGCCGTAGTGATTGAAGAAACCGGAGAAGAAATACCCTGCAAGGTGGTTGGTTTGACCGCAGGCGTGCGTCCCAATATTGACTTTCTCCAAGATAGCGGCATTGAAACGGCTCGTGGGATATTGGTTAATCGCCATTTGGAAACCAATGTGCCTGATGTTTACGCCATAGGAGATTGCGCTGAACAACGGGAAGCCATAGGAAATCGAAGACCCGTTGAGGCGGTTTGGTATACAGGACGGATGATGGGAGAGGCATTGGCCCAAACTTTAGTAGGCAACCCAACCGAATACAATCCAGGGCATTGGTTTAATAGTGCTAAATTCTTAGATATCGAATATCAAACCTACGGCTGGGTGTTCAGTGAACGACACTGCCCGCCGTATGAACAGCATTTTCATTGGAAACATGAAGATGATACCAAGTGCATCACCATTGCCTATCATAAAGACACCGAAAAATTCCTGGGAATCAACACCTTTGGCATTCGTATGAAACAAGAAGTATTCGATACCTGGCTCACGGAAGAACGAGATGTACACTACGTAGTCAGTCATCTCAAGCAGGCTAATTTCGATCCTGAATTTTTTTCTAATCACGAAGCTGCTATCCAAAACGCTTTTAAGCAACAATTCCAAACCGCCTAAATCGCATTTATGTATACCCTTGATAAAGACATGTCGCTTACCGGTCAACCCCCTGCAACGATCAATACGGTCCAAAAAATAGCCACCATCATCGGGATGGCCGGCCTATCGATTTTGATCCTGGCCACCTTCAATGTCAATTTCCCTAATAAAACGCTTTGGCTCACACTGGCTCTTTCCGGAATTACTTTAGGAATTATCGGTTTTGCCTACGGTGCCTATTCCAATAGACAGGAGGGTATCAAAAATGACGGGGTCTGGTTTAAAAGCATCTCTGCACGAGGCTTTTTAGCCTGGGCCGCCGGAATAGCGCTTACCGGATTCTACATCGTACTCTACTTTTACGCTCCCCTACTAGGACTTAATGCCGAGGGCGATAATACCGGAGTCATCGGTCTGTTTGATCCCTTAAGCTACCTTTTAAGCGGTAATCCTGCCAGTCAGTGGTTTGTTTATGGAACGCTATACACCATCGCGATACTGGCTTTCGGCATCAAATTTCTATGGAAATACCGCCACAACCGCTACCAACGACTACGCACCTTCTCGGTCATGTTCTTCCAAACGGCCTTTGCTTTTCTGATTCCCGAGCTTATGGCTCGACTCAATAGCGATGATTTCTCTTTGCCCTACACCGACCTGAAGAATATGTGGCCGCTCAATTACTACGCCTTCGATCAGTGGCGGGTGAATGATTATTTGGATGCAGGCACCATCGGTCTAGCGCTGCTGCTTTTCGCCATTGTTTCCGTTTTTGTAATCTCTCCAATTCTGACCTACAAATACGGGAAACGCTGGTATTGTTCCTGGGTGTGCGGTTGCGGGGGCTTAGCGGAGACCGCCGGAGATCCATTTCGTCACCTGTCCGACAAAAGTCAAGTCGCCTGGAAAATAGAGCGCTGGGTCGTACACAGCGTTCTGGTCTTTGCCGTGGTCATGACCACCGGGGTGGTCTATACCTACCTGGGCTATGACCCTAATCAATATTGGTTAACTAAAGATGTATTTCTTATTGGAGTGGGGGTTTTTCTTACCGTTCTTTTTGCTGTGATCTGGTTCTTTAGAAAAGATCAACTTCAAAAGGATGCCCGCTACGGCGCCATTGGCTATCTCGTCATTATTTTGGCGTTGATTGGCATGCATTACGCTACAGGAAATAATCTTTTTATTTTCGAAGCCGGAGGCATCCGTACCTTTTACGGCTTTCTGATCGGATCTATATTCTCCGGGGTGATTGGAACTGGATTCTATCCCATATTTGGAAATCGTGTCTGGTGTCGCTTTGGATGCCCCATGGCGGCCATCCTCGGACTTCAGCAACGGTTGTTCTCTAAATTCAGGATCACTACTAATGGGGGTCAGTGCATTTCCTGTGGTAACTGTTCTGCCTATTGCGAGATGGGGATTGACGTACGCGCTTATGCACAAAAAGGAGAGAACATCGTGCGTGCCAGCTGCGTAGGTTGCGGGATTTGCTCGGCGGTTTGCCCCAGAGGAGTTCTTAAATTAGAAAATGGAGATTTAAATGGACGTATTGACAGCCGTTCGGTATTGCTGGGCAACGACGTCAATTTAATGGATTATGTCAATCAAAAATCATAAGAATTATGCTGACGCGAAATTTTACCCTTATTCTGGCTTTCCTCCTATGCACCTTGAGCTCAAAGGCTCAGGAAGGTACCATACATACTGATCTGTCCCTAAAGAGCGAAATCTTAAAAATGGAGCGAAATTACGCCATTTATTTGCCTCCTGATTATGAAAGCTCAGGTAAAGAGTACCCAGTACTCTACCTCCTTCATGGAGCCGGTGACGATCATACCGGATGGATCGAAAAGGGGAATATGAAAGCCATTACCGATTCAGCCTTGGCGGAAGGAATAGCCTTACCCATGATTATCGTTATGCCAGACGCTCAGACCGTCCAACGCGGGTACTTTAATGCCTTGCATGGCAATTGGAATTACGAGGATTTCTTTTTCGAAGAATTCATCCCTCATGTGGAGCAAAAATATCGCGTCATTGGGACTAAGGCTAATCGAGCGGTAGCCGGACTTTCCATGGGTGGCGGGGGTAGCTTCATGTACGCCATGCATCATCCGGAACTCTTTGTGGCGGCAGCTCCGCTGAGTGCCTACGTGGGCCCCTTAAGTCTGGATGATTTCAAACGTTATAATCCAGATCTTCTTACACGACACTCCGAAAAAGAAATACAAGACTATTACGCTCAGCACAATGCCTTATCCCTTTTGGAGTCAGTTTCGCCAGAAAAATTGAATACAGTGGGCTGGTACATCGATTGTGGGGATGATGATTTTCTTTATGAAGGGAATAGCCGAGTACACATCCTGATGCGACAAAAAGAAATTGCCCATGAGTATCGGGTACGTGACGGGGCTCATGATTGGAATTACTGGCAGACCGCTCTGCCTGAAGTGCTCCGCTTTGTAAGCTCCTTTTTTGGGCAACCTGATTAGTGCGCTCTTTTGAAGAAATTCACGTAGATGCTTCCCAGGGTGGCTACGGTCATCCCAATGCCTATACTCCAGTTCATAAGGATTTCGGAAGGCAACCATCCGGTTAATTGACGCGCCAGGAAAGCGAGGTAGTTAGACGGTAGATCTGTATGACCCAGTGCCCGCAAAAGATCGTAGTGCCAATCGGTAAGGAAGCAATAGCCAAAGCCTTTCCAAAATCCCAGCACCCCCCACGAAAATAGGGTGATCCCCACAGCATAGAGATGCAGTCTCTGGGTAGGTTTGTACATCCATCCCAGTACATTGAACAGGATGAATAGGGTGTGGAAAACGTAGAATAAGGCACTTAATAGATAAAGCAGCCATTCAGGCCAGGTCGATACCTCCATCTTTTTTTGTTTAAGATAGTATTTTAAATTCCTTTGTAAGGCCAGTATATAATAACGTCTAATGGTCTATGCACTTTTACCTGCTTCTCCTTTTAAGCCTGTTTGTTACGAACCTGGATGCGCAGTCAAAAATCTATTTGAAGGATTATTATTCCAGCGGGCAGTTGAAATCGGAGGGCTGGATGCAAGATGAGCTGAAGCAGGATTACTGGATATTCTACCACTCCAACGGCCATAAAAGTGCTCAAGGTAGCTATGATCAGGGCGAGAAATCGGGCTATTGGTTCTTTTACAATGAACACGAAAAATTAATTAAGGAAGGTCATTATCAAAAGGATCAAGAAGAGGGTTGGTGGACTTTTTACGATCTTGCAGCGCAGAAAGAATCTCGTTGTCAGTGCAGGGACAATCTAAAACACGGGTACTGCCTCATTTATGAAAAAGGACGTTTGAAACGAGTCGATCACTACCATAAAGGACAAAAAATACGTACCTGGAGCACGCTTTCTGCTTTCCGGAAGGATAATCCTGAAGTGAAATTCCGATGACCCCCCAAATCAAAGTGATCATTCCGGCTTTTAACGAACAAGACAGTATTGGTCTCGTCATACAAGCCATACCTTCTTATGTGGAGGAGATCGTCGTGGTGAGTAATGCCTCCACTGATCGTACCGATACTGTAGCTCAGGACCACGGAGCCACGGTGCTCCAGGAGCCCAAACCCGGTTACGGATACGCCTGCCTCAAGGGATTGGACTATTTGGCCCAATTAGAAATCAAACCTGACCTGGTGGTATTTCTGGATGGCGACTACAGCGATTATCCGGAGGAAATGGATTTATTGATCCAACCCATCGTGAAGCAGCAGGCCGATTTTGTAGTGGGTGCACGGGTGTCTCGCTTTCGCGAAAGCGGAAGCATGACGATTCCACAACGATTTGGTAACTGGCTGGCCACTACGCTGATGCGCTGGATGTTCAACGCGCGCTTTACGGATCTGGGGCCCTTTCGAGCCATCAAGTACGATACGTTGCTTGCACTGAACATGGAAGACAAAACCTACGGATGGACCGTGGAAATGCAACTGAAAGTGCTGAAAAAAGGCATTCCTTATACGGAAGTCCCCGTGCACTACCGCAATCGAATAGGCGTGTCCAAAGTTTCTGGAACTCTTAAAGGTGCTATCTTTGCAGGCGTAAAAATTTTAGGCTGGATTTTTAAATACAGTGTGAAAAAATGATACTCGAAACGGTAATCTTAGTGGTCTACTCCCTCGCATTGATCGGGATTTTTGCCTACAGTTTGGCCCAGGCCAATCTACTGCTGAATTACCTGCGCCACAAACGGAAAGCCGAACAGGAAGCACTTATTCTCAATTGCGCTGACCCCACTCAGGTCCCTGCAGTAACCATTCAATTGCCGGTCTACAATGAGCTCTACGTGATGGAACGGCTCTTGGATAATATTGCCAAGATCACATATCCCAAAGACAAGCTCGAAATACAGGTCTTGGACGACTCCACCGATGAATCGTTGCAACAAACGGCATTACAAATCAGGCGCTTACAACAAAGCGGCCTAAATATTAAACACCTGACCCGAACCGATCGTAACGGATTTAAAGCTGGTGCTCTTAAAGAAGGCTTAAAGACCGCCAGCGGTGAATTCATCGCCATTTTTGACGCCGATTTTATGCCTCAACCGGATTGGCTCTTGCGTACCGTACCCTATTTTCGGGATCCTGAAATTGGTGTAGTACAGACCCGCTGGGGACATTTAAATAAAGACTATTCCCTATTGACGCGGGTACAGGCTTTTGCCCTGGATGCGCATTTCACCCTAGAACAAGTCGGGCGCAACAGTGAAGGGCATTTTATCAATTTTAATGGAACCGCGGGAATCTGGAGAAAAAGCTGCATACTGGACGCCGGCAACTGGCAGGGAGATACCTTGACCGAAGACTTAGACCTGAGTTATCGAGCTCAATTGAAACAATGGAAATTCAAGTATCTGGAAGATGTAGAGACTCCTGCAGAATTGCCCGTTGTCATTAGTGCTGCTAAATCACAGCAATTTCGATGGAACAAAGGGGGCGCTGAAAACTTCCAGAAAATGCGTAGCCGATTACTAAATAGTCCTCTTGTTTCCCCGAAAACAAAGATTCATGGCCTTCTGCATCTACTCAACAGTACCATGTTTCTCAATGTACTGATCGTAGCCATTCTGAGTATCCCGATCCTTTATATCAAAAATGAGTATGACCATTTGAAACTTTATTTCTTTGTGATGAGTTTCTTTGTGCTCAGCACCTTGATCTTTTTTATTTGCTATTGGTTCACGTTCAAGTCGATCTATGGAGGTGGTATCAAGCAATTTTTGCGTTATACCGCTATGTTTTTTACGTTCTTCAGTATAGCTATGGGCTTCTCGCTTCATAATTCGATTGCAGTTTTGGAAGGACATCTAGGCAAAAAAAGTGAGTTCATCCGAACGCCTAAGTTCAATATTCAAAACCTAAAAGATCCCTGGAAAGGCAACAAATACCTTAAGAAAAAACTATCCTTTCCCATTTTACTGGAAGGCGTGCTGATGCTCTATTTTGCTTTCGGGATGTACAGTGCATTCGTGGTGGGTGATCAAGGGGGTGACTTCGGACTGTTCCCTTTTCATCTGATGCTCTTCTTAGGCTTTGGGTTCGTCTTTTTTAATTCTATCAAAACTCAGGCTTAAACACGCCTTGTAGTGAATTAGCTTACTTTGTCGTCCCTTAGACCATTTCGTTGAGCATTACGATCATGCGTTTAAATGACTCGGTGTTAACCTTTCTGGCTCTATAGCATTAATTTTCAAAGTTATCATTAATTAATTTAAGTTTTCGGCTTTCGCTCTATGAAGAAAAAGGATTTCACCCCTTGACTTTCAGCAATTTAAGCCTTAGCTTAGAGCAACCATTCTAAATAATTCGTCATGCTTAAAAATTACTTGAGCCTGATCCTTCTTTTTTTCGTAGGAGTAATTCAGGCAAACAACATTCAAATCAGCAACATTACCCTTGAAAAT
Organism: Flavobacteriaceae bacterium YJPT1-3; assembly: GCA_029866965.1. GTDB lineage: Bacteria > Bacteroidota > Bacteroidia > Flavobacteriales > Flavobacteriaceae > Croceiramulus > Croceiramulus getboli. Next base: position 531,996 of record CP123444.1, read on the forward strand.
CCCAATACCACTGAAGGTTGGGTTCAAGTGGAGTTCGACCTCAGTTGGGAAAATTCCTGGCGCCTCAGCGCAGGACCGTCCAACTATGACGCCGCCTGGGTATTTATAAAATATAGGGTAAATAGCGGGGATTGGGCGCATGCCCAGTTGGCGACCACCGATTTTGTTGCTGCAGCCGGCAGTACCATAGACATCACCTCAGATGGGGTGGGCGCTTTCATCTATCGTGATAGTGACGGCAGCGGATTTCTGAATTTACCGGACCTCCGCTTACGCTGGAACTACGGCAGTATTGATCCCAATGACGTCATCGACATTCAGGTGTTTGCTATCGAAATGGTTTACGTGCCTGAGGGACAATTCTCCGTGGGTGGAACAACCGGAGATGAAGTCAATAAATTTTTTGAGGGAGGTAATTCCACCCAATCCTTTACCATCACCTCAGAGAATGCATTGGCTGTAGCCAATAGTGCAGGAAGTTTGTACTATGCAGCTGACAATTTAA